>NZ_DAMBSA010000271.1:0-6643 GCF_032054795.1 Pantoea sp. CTOTU49201 | reverse complement strand
GACAATCGCGCCCACTTCACCGCTGCCGGTAAGCGTTGGCGTGTTGTCATCGGTAGTGCCGCCATTGGTTACCGTGCCGGAACTGCCGCCCGAGTTATCGTTGACCAGCAGGTCAGTTACTGCTGTCGGAGCTTGCGTATCCACCGTGAAGGTGATGGTAGTCGCTGGACTGGTATTCCCCGCCGCATCGGTTGCGGTGATGCTCAGCGTATGGCTGCCCTGACTGAGTTCGGGGCTGGTAAAGCTCCAGGTACCGTTACTACCGACAGTGACACTGCCGAGCACGGTATTGCCATCGCGGATGGTGATAATCGAGCCCGCTTCAGCGGTTCCGCTCAGCACTGGCGTGGTGTCTTTGGTCGCGCCGCCGTTGGTGATTGGCTGCGCAGTGGTACCGCTGTTGTTAATCACGCTCAGGCCGCCAACGGCGGTTGGTGCGACGGTATCCACGGTGAAATCTACCGGATTGGTTGCCGGGCTGGTGTTACCCGCCGCATCGGTGACGGTGGCGGTTAGGCTGTGCTGACCATCCGCCAGCGCAGGCGTGGTAAAGCTCCAGCGGCCATCCGCGCCAACGGTCACCGTACCGAGCAGCGTCGTGCCATCGTAAATGCTGACAATGGCACCGGCTTCAGCGGTGCCGCTTAAGGTTGGCGTGTTGTCATCGGTAATCGCGCCCGCACCAATCGCGCCCTGATACGGCCCAACCGTGTCGTTAATTACCAAATCCGTGATGGCGGTTGGTGGCGTAGTGTCATCGCCACCACCGGGATTGGTTGGGTTGGTAGGATTGGTCGGGTTAGTGGGATTGCCGCCGTTGTTACCGTCATCGGGGTTACTCGGCGTGGCATTTCCGCCACCGCCACCGCCCGAACCGGCAAACATCGCTCCCAAACCGGCCAGCGCCGCACCACCGATACCGAAGGCGGCGATGGTGCCATCATTGGTGGTGTTTTCCGCTAACAGCCCTTCCGTGCTGTCAATAGACACGTAATGGAAACCTTCTGTACCGGGATCTTCAACCCACCACATCGCGCCGCGATCGTCCTGCAGGACCAGGTCGCTGTCGCCATTCGGGCTGTAAAAATTATGAATAACAAGGACTTCACCAGATTTTGTGGTGACGACTAAATCATTACCATTGCGTGTGAAAGACTTAATATCAGACTGATTAAGATGCAGCTTCACCAAACTCGGAGCGGTCAAATTAACTTGATTTCCACTCAGCTCAGAAGCAACGGTCCCACCTTTTGGGGTTACTGAGATATTATTCATGTTATCGAGATCCCGCGAAGTTCCATTAAAATGCCCGGCATCCGCAGACACCGGCTTTTACCGTGAATAATCACCATGAATATTCACTTTTTCTCTTGTTCGATCTCATACAGGCTAAGAATGAAATCGCGTTGAGTTTTGTTTAGCCGCCATCCTGATAACTGATTGGATTTATTTCTAAAAATCAGCACGGGAAAAAGTTTTATTTTCTCAATTGGCCGGGCACAAATGACGTGAAACGCATGGAGCCCAGGCTTTGACATTTTTCACTTCCCCGAGGGATGAAACCAACCCAGTAATATTCAGGATTATGCTAATAAATCATCGAGATAGACGCTCTGCCACAGATAACCTTGCATGCCATAAATCGATTTATGCGCTAGCAGGTTGACCTGTTGTTGATTTTCAACACCCTCAACGATGACGCCGTTGCATAATTCGTTGAGATGGTCGAGCAGAATGTCAAAGGTGCGACCGTCGCCAAATTGCCAAAAAAATTCTTTGTCAATCTTGACGATTTCAAATATTCCGCTATCAAACATGGAAAGGTTGGAATAACCCGGACCAAAGTCGTCGAGCCATAAAGGGGCGGGCGTCACTTTCGCGACACCTTTTAAAATCAACAGATCGGCGCTATTAAATCGCGCGGTGAAGAATGCTGATATTTCCAGACGCAATAGCGTCAGTTGAGCCAGTTTTTCTTGTATTTCAGCATCTTTAAAAATGCTGGCTACGATATCTCTATCAACATTGACACTGACAATCTGGTCGAACCCTTTCTGATATAGCTGAATAAGTTTTTCGATCTGGTGGAGGAATAACTGCCATTTAACGTCAGCAGAAAGCTGACTGAAGAACCCAACATCCCTTTCAGGATTACGCTTATTATTGATGTCCGCGTCATCTGCGAGACGTGTTAACAATTCCCTGGCAATCACCTGGCCGGATAAATCATAAACCGGCTCTAACAAGAACACTGTCTTCGGTTGATTGCTCATTTCACATCCTTACTGCAACTGCCTGATAGCATTAAACTGTCAGGATTTCTCATGTGAGAAGTAAGGTAAACATTGATAAAACTTAATGTCTTAACTGAAGGTTAACGTACAACTTACACTTTGAGAAATAGATTTCAGTAAACACCATTGACAACTTCAATCGTTTAAACCAATCAATAACGCAAGTAAATTTCTTTAAAATTCATAAAAACTTCGGATAATTCTGAGAAAAATTTAACTTAACGCTAACCTTGACAGCACTCAAAAACACGAACAAATTGAAAATAAAGGATAAAAACCAAATTAATGATGATTGATTTTTATACTTATCTCAAATTTGAAAATGTTTCATCTGGAATTCATGATTCCAATAAACTCCAATAAATAAAGATTACGTTAGTGACTATTTAATCCTTAATGTTTAAATTTTGATTATACATTGCAAGGAATACATAACAGATACGCTGCTTAATCACTGTTTAATCATTAGGTAATGTAGGGGCATTGGCGAAAAAGGAGGTTGGTACTGAATGGATTTATCAGCAAAAAGAAAGAGATAGCACTGAGGATATAAATGCGATTTTTTGGCGGCAGGTTAAAAATAAGCGAAGAGTGATCGTCTTCACAAATAGAATTAAAAGGTTGAGGGTGCGCGAGAATATAGCAGGATAAGAGAAAACCGAGCCCTTTACGGGCTCGGTTGGGGAGCAGTTAATTACTCATCTTCTAAATAAGTATAACCGTACAGGCCGCTTTCGAATTCAGACAAGAACTGCGCGCGCAGCTCTTCATCGATATCCGTTTGTTGGGTGACCTGATCGCGGAACAGCGTCATCAGATCGTTCGGATTAAGCTGTACGTACTCGAGCATATCCGCCACGGTATCGCCCTCATCCGATAGCTGCACTTCCACGCTGCCATCCGGGAACGCAAACACATCAACCGCTTCGGTGTCACCGAACAGGTTGTGCATGTTGCCGAGAATTTCCTGATACGCGCCCACCATAAAGAAGCCGAGCATCGGCGGATTGTCGATGTCGTATTCCGGCATCGGCATGGTGGTGGCAATGCCGTCGCCATCGACGTAGTGATCGATGGTGCCATCGGAGTCACAGGTGATGTCGAGCAATACCGCGCGACGCTTCGGCATCTTATTCAGCCCTTCCAGCGGCAGCACCGGGAACAGCTGATCGATGCCCCACGCATCCGGCATTGACTGGAACAGTGAGAAGTTGACGTAAATCTTATCCGCCATGCGCTCCTGCAGCTCATCAATGATCGGGCGATGCGCGCGGTTGCTTGGGTCAAGATGCTGCTGAATATAGTGGCAGATGCTCAGATAAAGCTGCTCTGCCCAGGCGCGCTGGCCGAGATCGTAGGTGCCTGATGAATAACCGGTATGGATGTCGAACAGATCCATTTGGCTATCGTGCAGCCATTCGCGCAGCGAACGACGCACGTCAGGTTCGTGCATCTCTTGCCACGTATCCCACAAACTCTGAATCGGACGCGGTGAATCGGCATCCGGAGCCACCGGCGTGCTGAACTCGTTACGCTCAACACCAATGATGTTGGACACCAGCACGGTGTGGTGCGCAGTCACCGCACGACCTGATTCGGTGATCACGGTTGGATGTTCCAGACCGTTCTCTTCACAGGCATCGCCGATTGCCCAAATCACGTTGTTGGCGTATTCGTTCAGGCCGTAGTTGACCGAGCAATCAGACTGCGAGCGCGTTCCTTCATAATCCACGCCCAAACCGCCGCCCACATCGAAACATTTGATGTTGACGCCCAGCTTCGCCAGCTCAACGTAGAAACGCGCCGACTCACGCACGCCGGTGGCGATATCGCGGATGTTTGACATCTGCGAACCGAGATGGAAGTGCAGCAGTTGCAGGCTATCGAGACGGCCCGCTTTGCGCATAATGTCGACCAGCTGCAGGACCTGCGATGCCGCCAGACCAAACTTCGATTTCTCGCCGCCGCTCGACTGCCACTTGCCCGAGCCCTGCGATGCCAGACGCGCGCGGATACCGAGACGTGGAATCACGTTCAGGCGCTCGGCCTCTTCCAGCACCAGACGCACCTCGGTCATCTTCTCGATCACCAGATAGACTTTGTGACCGAGTTTTTCGCCGATCAGCGCCAGACGAATGTATTCGCGGTCTTTATAGCCGTTACAAACAATTACTGAACGGGTTTTACCGGCGTGGGCCAGCACCGCCATTAGCTCGGCTTTCGAACCGGCCTCTAAGCCCAGCGGTTCGCCAGAGTTGACCAGCGACTCAATCACGCGCTTATGCTGGTTAACCTTGATCGGGTAAACCAGGAAGTAATCACCTTTATAGCCGTAAGATTCACGCGCGCGTTTGAAGGCGGCGTTAATCGAACGCAGACGATGCTGGAGAATCTGCGGGAAGCAGAACAGCGCCGGCAGACGTTGGCCGTCGGCTTCGCGCTCTTTCACCAGTTTCGCTAAGTCAACGCGCACTTCCGGCTGGTCCGGATCGGGACACACGCTGATGTGCCCCAGCTCGTTGACGTCGTAATAGTTGTTTCCCCACCAGGCAATGTTGTAGGTACGCAGCATTCTGCTCGCTTCCTGATCGTTCATTGCCACCTCCTGCATGGAGCGGAGTACACCTTGTTCGCCAGCTGACGAACCCTTGATATTCTTCATGTCGTCAGACATCGCGAACCTCAATTTTCCGTTGAAATATGAATTTGTTACCGAGTTTTGTCATGGTGGCGCCGGGTAAAAATTGCCTCATCCTGCTTGCTGCCTCTGTAAGGTTGCAATGTGCAAAGCTGACTCTAAGTGTAAAACACCGCACCGAAGTCGGGGCAAATAGCCTGAGACTTCCACGGTCTGTAGACAGCGAAATGCAGTAATAGATGCAGAGAAATGTTAACCGGCGCGCGTGTCGGGAGAATGAACACAACGTCGATAGAAGAAAAGAACGGGTTTGGAGTGTGAAAGGAGTGCCAGCGCGCCGCAACAGCGCAGTGAACCAAAGCGAGAGAAAGAGTGGTTCATTACTTTAATCACCTCCATCGCCTGCTTAAAGCATGCGAGAAACGGCTTGGGTGAAGGTCAGATGAAATGGCATCTGACGGCGCGACGCACGGCGGCGTCATCCTTTGCGGCTGTGGTCGACAGCAGCGGCGTTTTATACAGCCACGCGGGGTAAAATGCAAAATCTTTGTCAGGTAACTGCGCGCGGTGTCAGGAAATAATTCCACTTGTGATGTTGCGGAAAATGCGGGATCGGAAAAAGCACTGGAAAAGTGCTCACTGAGTAACCTAGAATAGCCGTCCAGATGGTTTTCCATCTAAACTGATTAACATCCAGGCGGTGTGAGTCAATGCTCTCACTTCCTACTGCTTGCGGCTTTGCCTGAAGGGGCGTCGAGTCGGTCTGATCCCGCTTACGCTATGCAGTCGTATTCAAACCATTTTTAAGGTAAAGAACAGAATGGCTAAACACCTTTTTACATCTGAGTCCGTATCAGAAGGACATCCTGATAAAATCGCTGACCAAATTTCCGATGCCGTGCTGGATGCGATCCTCGAGCAGGATCCTAAAGCGCGCGTGGCCTGCGAAACTTACGTGAAGACCGGTATGGTGCTGGTTGGCGGTGAAATCACCACCAGCGCATGGGTGGATATCGAAGAGATCACCCGTAATACCGTACGTGAAATCGGCTATGTCCATTCCGATATGGGCTTTGATGCTAACTCTTGCGCAGTGCTGAGCGCGATTGGTAAGCAGTCTCCAGACATCAATCAGGGCGTTGACCGTACCGATCCGCTGGAGCAAGGCGCGGGCGATCAGGGCCTGATGTTCGGCTACGCCAGCAATGAAACCGATGTGCTGATGCCAGCGCCGGTTACCTATGCGCACCGTCTGGTGCAGCGTCAGGCTGAAGTGCGTAAAAGCGGTTCACTGCCGTGGCTGCGTCCGGATGCAAAAAGCCAGATCACCTTCCAGTACGATGACGGCAAAATTGTCGGTATCGATGCGGTTGTGCTGTCAACGCAGCACGCTGAAGATGTCACCACCGCCGATCTGCGTGAAGCGGTGATGGAAGAGATCATCAAGCCGGTTCTGCCGACTGAGTGGATCACCGCCAGCACCAAATATCACATCAACCCAACCGGCCGTTTTGTTATCGGTGGCCCTATGGGCGACTGCGGTTTGACCGGTCGTAAAATCATCGTTGATACCTACGGCGGCATGGCACGTCACGGTGGCGGCGCGTTCTCAGGTAAGGATCCGTCAAAAGTTGACCGCTCTGCCGCTTACGCCGCGCGTTATGTAGCGAAAAACATCGTCGCGGCTGGCCTGGCTGACCGTTGCGAAATC
>NZ_DAMBSA010000270.1:0-6682 GCF_032054795.1 Pantoea sp. CTOTU49201 | reverse complement strand
TATGCGCATGAAAATGACAAAGGCTTCAAAACGCTGTGTCCGACGTTGCGTCCGGTGGTGATTGTGGGTGGCCGCGGCCAGATGGGGCGTCTGTTTGAAAAGATGCTGACACTTTCTGGCTATCAGGTCCGCATTCTGGATAAAGGCGATTGGGAACGTTCGGACGAACTGTTGAAAGATGCGGGCATGGTGATCATCAGTGTGCCAATCCATCTGACAGAGCAAATTATCGGTGAGCTGCCGAAATTGCCAGAAGACTGCATTTTGGTCGATCTTGCCTCGGTGAAGAATCGCCCGCTGCAAGCGATGCTAGCCGCGCACACCGGACCGGTTCTGGGCTTGCATCCGATGTTTGGCCCGGACAGCGGAAGCCTGGCGAAGCAGGTTGTGGTGTGGTGCGATGGTCGTCAGCCGGAAGCTTATCAGTGGTTCCTTGAGCAGATTCAGGTTTGGGGCGCGCGCCTGCATCGTATCAGTGCCGTTGAGCACGACCAGAATATGGCGTTTATTCAGGCACTGCGTCACTTTGCGACTTTCGCATATGGCCTGCATCTGGCGGAAGAGAACGTTAATTTGGATCAGCTGTTGGCGTTGTCTTCGCCGATCTACCGCCTTGAACTGGCGATGGTTGGACGTCTGTTTGCGCAGGATCCACAGCTTTACGCGGACATCATTATGTCCTCAGAGAGCAATCTGGCGCTGATAAAACGTTATTACCAACGATTTGGCGATGCGATCAAACTGCTCGAGCAGGGCGATAAGCAAGCCTTCATCGATAGCTTCGAGCGGGTTGAACACTGGTTTGGTGATTACGCGAAACGCTTCCTGGTCGAAAGCAGAAGCATGCTGCGATCGGCGAACGACAGCCGGCAGTAAAAACAAAAGGCATCCGTTAGGATGCCTTTTTGCTTAGAGGCGAGGCTCAACCGGCACTACATTCTCGCCTGGATAACAGCCGAGAACTTTTAATGAACGGGTCAAGCCGCTTAACTCCGTTAACGCCAACTGCATATTCTCTGATTGCAGATTGCCTTGCACATCAATATAAAACATCTCTTCCCATGGATTGCCGTTAATTGGACGGTTTTCCAGTTTGCTCATGATCAGGCCGTGGTTGCGCAATACCATCAGCGCTTCAACCAATGCGCCCGCTTGTTGGCCAGTCGCCATAATCAGCGTTGTTTTCGCCGGAACCTGGCCGGAAACCTCAATCGCTTTACGTGCCAGCACGATGAAGCGCGTATGGTTCTGCTGTTGATTGGCCAGATTGCGTTCCAGTACCTGCAATCCATACAGCTCACCGCCCGCTTCACTACCCAATGCGGCAACCTTCGGGGAATTCATCGCGGCCACTTTCCCCATCGCTGCAGCGGTGCTTTCGGTGTATTCGATTTTCCATTGCGGGAAGCGATTGATGAATTGGCTGCACTGCTGGAATGGCTGTGGATGGCTGTACACCGTTTCGATCTGCTCTAGATCGGTGCTGCCGTTGACCAGCACACAGTGCTCAATTGGAATGGTCAGTTCACCCACAATCGATAGCGTGGTTTGCTGAAGCAGATCGTAAACGTCGTTGATCGAGCCAGAGCTGGTATTTTCAATCGGCATTACCGCGTAATCCGCCTGACCACTTTCCACCTGATGAATAATGTCATGGAATTTCAGGCAGCCAATCTCAACCATTGAATCGAAATGTCGGGTGGCATATTTACGCGCGGCAAGATGTGAGTAAGAACCTTTCGGCCCGAGGAATGCAATGCGCGGCGCGTGAGCGTGTGGATGGTTGAGATTCTTTTGCAGCAAGGCTTGCTGGGTAAGAACCGAATCTTCAATCACTAACTGGAATAGGCGGGTAATGTAATGCGCATCAAGCTGATGCTTTTTCCCCAGAGAAATCAGGTTTTCCAGCAGCGCGCGTTCACGTTCAACGTCGCGGATAGGGCGATGCGTTGCCAGTTTAGCCTGCGCAACTTCAACGGCCAATGTGCGACGCTCCGACAAAAGCGCTAACAGTTTTTCATCAACGACGCTGATTTTATCGCGCAATGCCAGCAGCGGATTTTCGGGATTCATAGGGATCACCTGTAAAATGTCCAATAAAAAAGCCTCCCATTTGGGAGGCTTTGTTGTTCGTCTTCGCATTCATTTTCACATGACGAATCGCCTCCCAATCAGGGGAAGGTAAAAAAGAATGCGAAGAAGAACGGCAGATGTTTCATGGTTGTTTCCATAAATGAAGTGGCTTGAGAGTAACCGCAGTGATTTAAAGCTGTCAATAAAAAACGCGCCCGGAGGCGCGTTACTAAAGATGTTTGTTTATTCTGTCGGAAGAAAATCTTTCACACTGCTGTTGGCGCGACGTGCTTCGGGTTTATGTTGCGCTTTATTAAGTTGTCGCTCCAGCTTGGCAATCAAGTCATTGATGGCCGTGTACATATCATCATGTTTCGCGCTGGCAACCAGCGTTCCGTTAGGCGTATTAATGGTGGCATCAGCCACAAACTCCTTCGGCTCTTTCGATAACACAATGTGAGGGTTTATCAGATGTGTTTGCCATTTTTCCAGCTTGGCGAGACGCTCTTCAACGTGGTTACGGATGGCCTCGGTGATTTCCATTTGTTTGCTGGTAATGTTCAGAATCATAGTTAAACCTCTCTGTCATTTCCGTCTGGGTAGGACCAGCATACCGCGGATATTAAGAAAATGTGTGATCTAAATCACATTGAAATGTCACTTTTTGTCAATGCCGCTTAATTGTGAGAAAGGCCGGGAAAGTAGCCGGAAATGCTTGAAGACGAGTGCGGAAGGGCGCATGATTGAATGGATAACCGCAGCGATAAATCTCTAAAATTGTTGAGTTATCTACTAAATGACATAAAAAAAAGCAGCCTCATGGGCTGCTTTTTTGTGGGTGTAATAATCAGGACTGATTATTTGCCGCAATGATTTTTGCTACTTTGTCGGCTTCAGCCGTCAACTGCAGCTGGCGGTAAGCATTTTCCATCAACGGCAGCGCTTCATGCGTCGCCTCAGTATCCGGATAATCCTTCATCATTGTTTCCACGCGGTTAACAACAGCGACATAGGCACCGCGCTTGGTATAGAATTGCGCCACCGAGAGTTCATACTTCGCCAGGCGCTCTTTCAGGAATGCCAAACGTTTCTGCGCATCCGCAGCATATTGGCTGTTTGGATAACCGCGCAGTAATTGCGAGAAGTCACGGAAAGCATCACGAGCGTGCGTCGGATCACGATCGGAACGATCGATACCGAAGAAGCCCTGCAGTGCAGAATCATCCAGCGCCATATCCGTCAGACCTTTCATATAGATGACATAGTCGATATTCGGATGGGTTGGATTGAGACGCATAAAGCGAGATATAGCGGCTTGCGCCAGTGGCAGATCGGCATTTTTGTAATACGCGTAGATCAAATCCAGCTGTACTTGCTGCGAGTAAGGACCAAATGGATAGCGGTTATCCAGTGCTTCCAGTTGCTTAATCGCCGCTTTAAAGTTACCGTCCTGCAGCTTTTGCTGGGCCGTGGCGTAAATTTCAGACGGCGGGCTGTCCGGGACTGGATCTGATGAGCCAGAACAACCCACAAGCGCCAGGCTCAGGCTCAGTGTGGCAGCAGCCACCAGATGTTTCATACGCGTCATGACGAAATGATTATCCTCAAAGTGTTGTAGCAGAAGCTGTCCGTATAGCTCCCAGTTATGACCAGGTACGATAGCACATTATATTAAACGGCATCGCCGTGAAAACCCAACGTTAACGAAGAAGCTGTATATGGCACAACAAGTTCAACTCACCGCAACGGTGTCCGAAGCACAACTTGGACAACGCTTAGATCAGACTTTGGCAGAATTGTTCCCTGATTATTCACGTTCTCGCATAAAAGAATGGATTCTTGAGCGCCGAGTCAGCGTCAACGGCACTATCATCGATAAACCAAAAGAAAAAGTTTTTGGCGGTGAGCATGTCTCGATTGATGCTGAAATCGAAGAAGAGCAACGCTGGGAAGCGCAAAACATCCCACTGAACATCGTCTATGAAGATGATGACATCCTGGTCATCAACAAACCTCGCGGGTTGGTGGTACATCCCGGCGCCGGTAATCCTGATGGCACGGTGCTTAACGCACTGCTCTATCACTATCCACCGATCGCTGATGTGCCTCGCGCAGGGATTGTTCATCGTCTGGATAAAGATACCACTGGTTTGATGGTGGTAGCGAAAACCGTTCCTGCACAAACTCACCTGGTTGAAACGCTGCAGCTGCGCGAAATCACGCGTGAATATGAAGCGGTTGCGATCGGTACCATGACTGCAGGCGGTACTGTGGATCAGCCAATGGCGCGCCACTCTACCAAACGCACACACATGGCGGTGCACCCAATGGGTAAACCAGCCACCACGCACTATCGCATCATGGAACACTTCCGTGCCCATACGCGTTTGCGTTTACGCCTTGAAACCGGTCGTACGCATCAGATTCGTGTGCATATGGCGCATATCAACCATCCGCTGGTGGGCGATCCGCTGTACGGTGGCCGTCCACGTCCACCAAAAGGTGCATCAGAAGCGTTCATCACTACGCTACGTGGTTTTGATCGCCAGGCGCTGCATGCCACGATGTTACGTCTCTATCACCCCATTACCGGTATTGAGATGGAATGGCATGCGCCGTTGCCACAGGATATGGTCGATTTAATTGATGCGCTGAAAGCCGATACTCTTGAATTCCGCGATCAGATGGATTGGCTATGAGTGATTGGATCATCCCGGATTGGCCTGCGCCGCAGCATGTTCGGGCATGTTCCACCACGCGTTACGGCGGCGTCAGCGCTGCCCCTTGGGATTCTTTGAATCTTGGTGGGCACGTTGGCGACGCTGAGGCGCATGTTGCTCAGAATCGTCAACGCTTGGTTGAACAACTGGCGCTGCCAGCAATGCCGCAATGGCTGGATCAGATCCATAGCCAAGTGGTTGTGCGTTTACCCGCCAGCGATCCGCTACCACGCGCTGATGCCGCCATCACGCGTGAAAGTGGGGTTGTTTGTGCAGTGATGACGGCGGATTGTTTACCGGTGCTGTTTTGTAGCAAGGATGGCAGTGAAGTCGCTGCAGCGCACGCGGGTTGGCGTGGTCTCTGTAATGGCGTGCTGGAACAGACGTTGTCACAGTTTCACTGCTCGCCACATGACATCCATGCATGGCTTGGTCCGGCAATTGGGCCACAAGCATTTGAAGTTGGTCCGGAAGTCAGAACGGCATTTATGGCGCATGATTCAAAAGCGGAAGAAGCTTTCCGCCCGGCTGGTGACAAATACTTCGCCGATATTTGGCTGCTGGCTCGTCAGCGGTTACAAGCTGCCGGCGTACATTCCATCAGTGGTTCAACGCGTTGTACCTTCCATGAGCGCGATGATTTTTTCTCCTACCGACGCGACGGAATCACCGGGCGTATGGCAACTTTGATTTGGCTGAGATAACCTTACGCCACAAGACGGTCCAGTTAGCGTATTTTTTGCTCACAACTCAGGTCATTAACCTTGAAAAATTTGAGGGATGACCTCATTTAATCTCCAGTAGCATTTTGACCTGTAATGGGAGGAATTATGCGTCTGGATCGTCTTACTAATAAATTTCAACTGGCACTTGCCGATGCACAGTCCCTTGCTCTGGGACATGACAATCAATTCATTGAACCCCTTCATTTGATGAGCGCTTTGCTCAACCAGGAAGGCGGATCGGTGCGTCCGTTGCTCAGCGCAGCGGGTGCCGACGTGGCTGGCCTGCGTACCAGCATTGAACAAGCAATTAATCGACTACCGCAGGTTGAAGGGACCGATGGCGACGTACAGCCATCCGCCGATCTGATTCGGGTACTTAACCTGTGCGACAAGCTGGCGCAAAAGCGCGGCGACAACTTTATATCATCTGAATTATTTGTACTGGCGGCCCTCGATTCACGTGGCTCGCTGGCTGACCTATTGAAATCAGCTGGCGCGACTTCGGAAAAACTCTCTAAGGCCATCGAGCAATTACGGGGAGGAGATAGCGTGAACGATCAAGGGGCTGAAGATCAGCGTCAGGCATTAAAAAAATACACCATCGACCTTACAGAGCGCGCCGAACTTGGCAAGCTTGATCCGGTTATTGGTCGTGATGAAGAGATCCGCCGCACCATTCAGGTGTTGCAGCGTCGCACCAAAAATAACCCGGTGCTGATTGGTGAACCCGGCGTCGGTAAAACGGCTATCGCCGAAGGTTTAGCGCAGCGCATCATTAATGGCGAAGTGCCGGAAGGGCTGAAAGGTCGTCGCGTGCTGGCTCTGGATATGGGTTCGCTGGTGGCGGGCGCCAAATATCGTGGTGAATTTGAAGAGCGCCTCAAAGGCGTGCTTAGCGACCTGGCGAAGCAGGAAGGTAACGTCATTCTGTTTATCGACGAATTGCATACCATGGTTGGCGCCGGTAAAGCCGATGGCGCAATGGATGCAGGCAACATGCTGAAACCAGCATTGGCGCGCGGTGAGTTGCACTGTGTCGGCGCAACCACGCTGAATGAGTATCGTCAGTTCATCGAGAAAGATGCGGCGCTGGAACGTCGTTTCCAGAAAGTCTTTGTTGCTGAGCCGAGTGTCGAAGATACCATTGCCATTCTGCGCGGACTG
>NZ_DAMBSA010000269.1:0-6691 GCF_032054795.1 Pantoea sp. CTOTU49201 | reverse complement strand
GGCTTCGGCCTTTGATAGTGCCGGTCAACGCTGCTCGGCGCTGCGTCTGCTGTGTGTGCAGGACGATGTGGCCGATCACACCTTGAAAATGCTGCGTGGTGCGATGGCGGAATGCCGCATGGGCAACCCGGAACGTCTCTCAACCGACATTGGCCCGGTGATTGATGCCGAAGCCAAAGCCAATATCGAGCGTCATATTCAGGCGCTGCGCAACAAAGGCTTCAAGGTGTATCAGGCGGCGCAGGAGAATCCACAGGATACTAAAGAGTGGAACAGCGGCACCTTTATCAAGCCGACGCTGATTGAGCTGGATCAGGTCAGCGATCTGGATAAAGAGGTGTTTGGTCCGGTGCTGCACGTGGTGCGTTTCTCGCGCAATAACTTACCGCAGCTGGTTGAGCAGATTAACGCGTCGGGTTATGGCCTGACGCTCGGCGTGCACACGCGTATCGATGAAACCATCGCGCAAGTCACGGCGACGGCTAAAGTCGGCAACCTGTATGTGAACCGCAATATGGTTGGCGCGGTGGTTGGTGTGCAGCCGTTCGGCGGCGAGGGTTTGTCGGGCACCGGTCCAAAAGCCGGTGGCCCGCTCTATCTGTATCGCCTGCTGGCCAATCGTCCAGACGGTGCGCTGCGCATCACCTTTGATCGTCAGGATGCCGAGCGTCCGGTTGACAGCACGGTGCGTGCCGAGTTGATGCGTGCGCATCAGGCGTTGCAGCAATGGGCGCAGGATAAACCTGAGCTGCTGGCGCTGTGTCAGCGTTACGACGAGCTGGCGCAGGCCGGAACGGTGCGTCTGCTGCCGGGCCCAACTGGCGAGCGCAACACCTTTACCCTGCTGCCGCGCGAACATGTGCTGTGCATCGCCGATAACGCGGAAGATGCGCTGACGCAGTTGGCGGCAGTGACCAGCGTCGGCAGCAAGGCCATCTGGCAGGATGATGAGCTTCATAGCGCGCTGCGTAAGTCTTTACCAGCGGAGGTGCAAGCGCACATCAAGCTGGTGAAGGATGCCCTGGCGGCGGAGTTTGATGCGGTGATTTATCACGGTGATGCCGATCAGCTACGCAGTCTGTGTGAGCAGATCGCGGCACGCGATGGCGCGATTGTTTCGGTGCAGGGCTTTGCACGAGGTGAAACCAATCTGCTGCTGGAACGTTTGCTGATTGAGCGTTCACTGAGCGTCAATACCGCCGCAGCGGGCGGTAATGCGAGTTTGATGACCATCGGTTAACAGTAACAACGTAGGGTCGCCATTCATGGCGACCTTTTTTTACGCCGCAGACTTATTCCGCTTCAACCCAATCAATGTTGGAAACACAAACAGCGACTGCCCCAATCCACGATTGGTCACTTGCCACACTGCCACCGAACACAGCGAACAGATCCCGACGATCGCCAGCGGATAGAAGCAGGCCCACAGTATCGAGAACCACGCTTGCTCAAACAGGTGATGACGCTGGGCGAACAGAATCGCCGACATGCCGAAGAACTCAATAAAGATGCGGTGTATCACGTAGATTTGCAGCGTGTTGCGCCCAACCCAATTCAAATAACTCATTTTGAAGTGCGCATTGAGCCAACGACACGCTGCCACGCTGAACAGCACCGCAAGGATGCACATGAACAAACTCTTATCCAAGCCAAAGATGACGTGCAGGCCAGATACCGCGGCCAGGATCGCCCAGGGCATAATGTTGTCACGACGCCATTCACTGAGACGCAGCATCATCGGGCTCCAGAAAGCACCCAACAAAAAGAAGAGGAAATACTGCGCCACGCTTTGTGGTCCCCAGTACGGAATGATCTTCTCGACCGCCAGATAGTTCAGCGCAATTGCTACCACCAGCAACGCCACTTTCTGTTGTTTGAAGATTTTGGCGCACAGGAAATAGAGCGCTAAGCCGTAGAGATACCACGAGGTGCTCATGGCGAGGAACGTGAGCTTTAAGAACTCCAGCAGCGAACCGGCATACGCCGCATTGAGGTTCTGCGAAATACGCTGTCCGGTGATCTCCGTTGAGATGCCAACAATCGACCACCACTGAATAAAGCCCCACAGAATATAGAGATAGAACAGGTTGGTGATGCGGCTGGTAAACACCTGTTTCCACGGCCGATTTAAAATACCATTCGTGGCTAATAAACCCGATACAAAGAAAAACGCTGGCATACGCAGCGGCGACAATACGGTATTAAACTGCACCCATATTTCTGCCGGGATCCAACCCGCCGTCAATAATTTAACCGTACCTTCGAATCCAGGTAATACGGTGTGATACAACACCACCAGTAATATGCAGGCTCCCTTGAGGGTATTTATCCATGCGATATCTTCTTTCCTGGCGTTATTCATATGATGACTCCCGCTGCTGTTGCTGTGTAGGTCTTAAAGGAGAAGGTTGAGGAAATAAGCGTTGATGCATTTATGATTATTCAACGATTATTAAACAGCGGGCGAAGGCATGATGTAGCGAAAGTCCTAAATGTTTTTTTGTGGTCCTGATATAACAATACTTTACAGATCCAGACAAAAATAGAACCCTGAGCAGGCTAAGGAAATTTGCCTTAATTAGAGTCACTAAAAGGTTATTAAGTAAAATAAGTGTGAGCGGCGTCGCGCAGGGAAATTAAGAACAATCCACCCTTTCTTATGCCAGATTAAATTCAAATCCTAAATAAAGAATTATTTAATGTGGCAAATGGATAAGCAGGGATAATAGCACTGTGTTAGAGGGTGCGCATAAATGCGCACCTTACGACGTATGATATGTGGAAAAGCGCAGCTTACGTTGTAGGGTCGCCATTAATGGCGACCGAATAACAAACAAAATCAGGACCAAAAAAACTGGCCCGATTAAATTATTGCTGCGGCGCGCTTTTGCTTTCGAGCGCAGATTTACGCAACAGGCGCGGATAGAGAAATAGCATGCGGCCCGGACCACGATTGAGCAGCGTCCACACCAGCAGCGAAATACTGGTACACAATGCAACGCCGGTAATTGGCATTAGCAGCGCCCATGCCCAGCTAAAGGCGGTATTGTCAAACCAGCCATAATGCACCGCCAGCACGATCGCACTCAGCCCCAGCAGCTCAATAAAGATGCGGTGCAGCACGTAGATTTGCAGCGTGTTGCGGCCAATCCAGTTGAGCCACGCCATATTGAATCGTTCATTGAGGAAGCGGCACAGCACAATGCCAAACACGATGGTCAGCAGGCTGTAGAACGGATTTTTATAGATGCCGCCAACATGATGCAGCAGGCCAATCAGCGCAATGCCGCCCAGCATCAACCAGTGCTGACGCTTCAGCTCACTCAACTCAATCAACGCCTGGCTGAAGAACACGCCGAGCAGGAAGTAGAGATAGTTCTGCGCCACGCTGGCAGGTCCCCAGCCGGGAATCAGGCTGAACTGCGCCGCGTAGGTGGCGACAATCGCCAGCGCCATCAAGGCCAGTTTCTGTTTGTGGAACAGCTTGGTAAACAGGAAGAATCCGGCCAGCGCGTAGAGATACCACAGGCTGGTCATTGAGGTCATCAGCAGCTTAACGAACTCAAACGGCGTGTCGGCATAGGCGGCGTTTTTGGTGCTGGAGAGCCGTTCACCCAGATGCGTGGAGATGTAGTGAATACTTAACCACTGAATCACGCCCCACAGCAGGTAGAGATAGACGATGTTGCTGAACTTCTTGGTGAACACCTCTTTCCAGCTCTTTTTGGTGATGGAACTGGCGGCCAGCAAACCGGAGACAAAGAAGAAGGCCGGCATGCGCAGCGGCGACAGATAGGTGTTAAACGCCACCCACCAGTGCGCTGGCAGCAGTCCAGCGGTGAGATGGTGCAGCGAAGGCGCGAAAGTGGTGATGATGGAGTGATGTAACACCACCATCAAAATGCAGCCCCCTTTGAGCGTGTTGATCCAGAGGACCTCTTTCCTGGCAGTCGTCATTGCTATGTCCTAATTGCGCCATGAATTTGTAAAGAATTATTTATATTTACAAAGATGTCTCAATCAGGACTTTCCTAATAAGAAAAATCTCGGAAGCACTAAGGCGAGAGAACGTTAATTTATCATTAGATTCATTGCGTTATATTTAATTCTGAAATTAACTTTAGGATAAAACCGAGAGATAAAGACCAGCAGATAATGAGTAAAAACCGGTTATTTCTTTAATGAACGTCTTGCAATTGAGTAGAAATATCGATGAGCGGTTAAGCGGTGCGCATGAATGCGCACCCTACGATGTAACGTGCAGGATGCGCATGGACTTGTAGGGTCGCCATTTATGGTGACCTGGCGTTTAAATCACTGGTTCAAAAACTTGTCGAGAAATTGCCGGGTACGCGCCTGCTGCGGATTACTGAACAGCTCCTTTGCTGCGCCCTGCTCCACGATGCGTCCCTGATCCATAAAGATGGCGCGATCCGCGACGTCACGCGCAAAGCTCATCTCATGGGTGACGATCACCATGGTGCGTTTCTCCTGCGCCAGCGCGCGAATGGTGTTGAGCACCTCGCCCACCAGTTCAGGATCAAGCGCCGACGTCGGCTCATCGAACAGAATCACTTCCGGACGCATCGCCAGCGCGCGCGCAATCGCCACACGCTGCTGCTGGCCGCCAGAGAGACGACGCGGGAAACTCTGTTCCTTGCCGTGCAAACCTACTTTCTCCAGCAAACTGCGCGCCCGCGCGATGGCTTCCGCCTTCGGTTCGCCCTTGACGATCACCGGCCCTTCAATAATGTTATCCAGCACCGAGCGGTGCGGGAACAGATTGAAGTTCTGGAACACAAAGCCAACCTGCTGACGCAGCTGGCGCACCAGCTGCTTCTGCTTATTAAGACCAAGCGCCGCATCAATGGCGATATCACCGACTTTAATACGTCCGCTTTCCGGCACTTCCAGCAAATTGATACTGCGCAGCAGCGTGGTTTTACCGGAGCCGCTCGGCCCGATAATTGCCACTACTTCGCCTGGCGCCACGTCGAGATCGATGCCGTGCAGCACCGTCTGGCCGTGAAACTGCTTCACCAGCTGACGGACTTCAATTGCACTCATTTGCCCTCCCGATCCTGTCGATTCACATGCGCTTCCAGGCGATTTTGCAACGCCGACAGCACGGTCGCCATCACCCAGTAAATCAGCGAGGCCGCCAGATACATGGTGAACACTTCCAGCGTCCGTGAGGTGATCAGCTGCGCCTGACGGAACAGCTCCGGCACCTGAATGGTGGCGGCCAGCGAGGTATCTTTCACCAGGCTGATAAAGCTGTTGCCCAGCGGCGGCAGCGCGGTGCGCGCGGCCTGCGGCAGGATCACGCGACGCAGCGTTTGCCACGGCGTCATGCCGATGCTGGCAGCGGCTTCCCACTGCCCGCGCTCAATCGCGGCAATTGCGCCACGCAATGATTCAGAAGCGTAAGCGGCGGTGTTCAGCGACAGACCAATCATCGCCGACGGAATCGGATCCAGCTCGATACCAAACTGCGGCAGTCCGTAATAGATCATAAACAGTTGGGCGATGAGCGGCGTGCCACGGAAAATCGACACGTAGATGCGTGCCAGCCAGTTGATCGGCCAGAAGTGCGACAGGCGCATCAGCGCCAGCACGAAGCCAAGTATCAGGCCGAAGAACATCCCGCCGATACTCAGCTGCAGCGTGAACAGCGCGCCTTTCAGTAAAAATGGTGCTGAATCCAGCACCAGTTGTAAGCTTTCCTGCATTATTTAGTGACGTCCGCGCCGAACCATTTCTCAGACAGTTTGCTCAGCGAGCCATCTTTCTGCATGTCCGCGATGGCGGAGTCGATGGCTTTCAGCAGATCGTCGTTGCCTTTACGCAGCGCCACGCCTGATTCCAGACGGGAAAAGGCCGGACCAGCCACCGCCATGGTGTCGCCGGTTTTCTTCACCAGATCCAGCGCCGCTAAGCGGTCCACCAGAATGGCATCTAAACGGCCTGAACGCAGATCCTGATACTTGGTTGGGTCATCATCATAGGTACGCACATCGGCTTTCGGCACGTTATCTTTCAGCCACTGCTCGTAGTTGGAGCCAAGGCCAACACCGACTTTCTTGCCAGCCAGATCGTCCGGCTTAGTGACGGTGGCCGCGTTTTTCTTCAGCGTCAGCGCCTGCACGCCAGAGATGGTGTACGGCGTGGAGAAGTCATACTTCTTCTTACGCTCTGGCGAGATGGTGACCTGATTGATCACCACGTCGATGCGTTTGGAATCCAGCGAGGCCAGCATGCCGTCCCATTTGGTCGGACGCAGATCGGCTTTCACACCGAGATGTTTCGCCAGCTCCTGCGCGAATTCCACTTCAAAACCGGTCAGCTGGCCTTTTTCGTCCTGGAAACTGAACGGCGGATAAGTGCCTTCCAGACCGACGCGCAGCTCACCTTTACTCTTCACTTTTGCCAGCAAATCTTCGGCGGCGAAGGATTTAGTGTTAACGCCCGCAACCAGCGCGACCGCCATCATGCCCATCACCATTTGGCGACGAATAGGAGAGAAAATCATGTTTACCCCATTTATTGTGATGTGTTGTTGTGTGCTTTGTTGACTCGCCTTTTTTGGCGTAAGACTCGTTAATTGAGCCTTTTCGGTCACCATAAATGGCGACCCTACAAAAACGGAGCCAATCCGTTGTAGGGTCGCCATTCATGGCGACCGAATCAC
>NZ_DAMBSA010000268.1:0-6703 GCF_032054795.1 Pantoea sp. CTOTU49201 | reverse complement strand
GACTCAAAAAATCGCCAAAATCAGATGCTGTCACCTTCGGAGATTTCAAAGCCAACATCCAGCGGTTGCGTCATCGTGCGATCGCCACCAATCCGCGCCAGCAGCATCGCTGCCGATTCCCGTCCCATGCGCTCGCGCGGCGTTAACACCGTGGCGAGGCGCGGGTTGACCACTTGCGTGATGTCGTGGCCGTGGAAACCAGCAATCGCCATCTGCTCTGGCACACGCAATCCCTGACGCTGACACTCGAACATCGCGCCCACCGCCAGGTCATCGTTGGTACAAAACAGGCTGTCGGTTTCGGGATAACGCTTTTGCGCTTCACACAGCAGTTGCGCGCCGGCGCTGAACGAGGAGGCATCCTCCATCATCACGCTATGTGGCGTTAGCCCCGCTTCGCGCATCGCTTTTTCGTAGCCCTGCTGCTTCTGCAGGGTACGTTCATCGAGGCGCGCGCCGAGATAAACCGTGTGGCGATGGCCTTTTTTCAGAATAGCATGCGTCATCTGCCGCGCTGCTTCGACGTTATCGAAGCCCACCGCCATATCGAGGCACGGCGTTACCGAATCCATCATCTCAATCACCGGAATGCCCGCCACTTCCAGCATGCGCAGCGTGCCCGGCGTATGGGTACGTTCGGTGAGAATTACGCCATCGATATTCCAGCCGAGCAGCGAGCGCAGCTGCAACTCCTCTTTCTGCGCGTTATAGCCAAAGTGCGCTACCAGCGTTTGATAACCCGCTTCGTCAGTAACGGCTTCGATCCCGCGCAAAACGTCGGCGAAAACCTGGTTAGTCAGCGAAGGCAGCAGCACGCCGATAGCGCGGCTGGTGGCGTTGGAGAGCATATCGGGCGCGCGATTGGGGATGTAACCGAGCTCATCCAGCGCCACGGCGATCTTATCGCGTAGCGCCACCGAGACCTGATCCGGGTTACGCAGGTAGCGGCTGACAGTCATTTTTGTGATGCCGACGCGATCGGCAACGTCCTGTAATACCGGTCTTTTCTTCTTCATCTTATGCGCCTGAGATCAGAGATAAACCGAGTTTATCATTTTTTTGTCAGGTTCAGGTTTTGCGGGAACCCTCCTCAGGCAGAACTAACGAGAATGGTCTTGTAGCTAATCAAAGAAGGAACAAAGAGCATCGGCAGTCCTGCACATTAGACTAAATGACAAAACAAGGATCATTATGACGGACCATTCTTCTACACCAGCCAAACGCCCGATTGAGCGTTTTCTCAATACCGTTGAGTGGCTAGGAAACTTATTACCGCATCCGATTACGCTCTTTGCGCTGTTTGCATTGTTCATCATCGTCGCCTCCGCGATTGCTGCCGCCTTCGGCGTCAGCGTTATCGATCCGCGCCCGGTGGGTGCGGCAGGCCGTGCACCGGATGGTGTGATTCACGTGGTTAGCCTGATGAGTGCCGATGGTTTGCAACGCATCGTCAGCCATCTGGTCACCAACTTCACCGGCTTTGCGCCGCTCGGCACCGTGCTGGTTGCGCTGCTCGGCGTGGGCATTGCCGAGCATTCAGGGCTGCTCTCAGCGGCGATGCGCGCGCTGGTGTTTAACGCACCGAAAAAGCTCATCACCTTCACCATTGTCTTCGCCGGTATCGTTTCCAATACCGCTTCTGAGTTGGGCTATGTGGTGCTGATTCCGTTGGCGGCGATGATTTTCCACTCATTGGGACGTCATCCACTGGCGGGCCTGGCGGCGGCGTTTGCCGGTGTTTCCGGCGGCTACAGCGCCAACTTGCTGCTCGGCACCATTGATCCGCTGCTCTCTGGCATTACCCAAAGCGCCGCACAGATTATCGATCCTAACTACCATGTTGGCCCGGAAGTGAACTGGTACTTCATGTTTGTCAGTACCTTCGTTATTTCCATTCTTGGCACCTGGATCACTAACAGCATCGTCGAGCCTAAACTGGGCAAATATAACGACAGCGAAGGCGAGGCGGTACGTGGCGATATGGGCGCGCTATCGGCAGAAGAACGTCGTGCGCTGAAAGGTGCAGGTTGGGCGGTTTTTAGCGTTACGCTGCTGCTGATTCTGACCGTGATTCCAGGCTATGGCGTATTACTCAACCCGAAAACCGGCACGCTGGCGGGCTCGCCGTTTCTGAAAGGCATTGTGGTGTTTATCTTTGTCTTCTTCGCCATTCCTGGCATGGTATACGGCCGCATGATTGGCAATATGCGCAACGATCGCGACGTGATCAACGCCATGTCCGCCAGCATGAGCAGCATGGGCATGTACATCGTGCTGGTGTTCTTTGCGGCACAGTTCGTGGCGTTCTTTAACTGGAGCAACTTCGGCACCGTGGTGGCGGTGAAAGGCGCCAATTTGCTGGCATCACTGGATATGGGCGCGCCGCTGCTGTTTGTCTGTTTCATCATGATCTGCGGCTTCATCAACCTGATGATTGGCTCCGCCTCGGCGCAATGGGCGGTTACCGCACCGATTTTCGTACCGATGCTGATGCTGGTCGGCTTTGCGCCGGAAGTGATTCAGGCGGCTTATCGCATTGGTGATTCGGTAACCAACGTGATTACGCCAATGATGAGTTACTTTGGTCTGATTATGGCGGTGGCGGCGCGTTATCGTCGCGATATGGGCATCGGTACGCTGGTGGCGATGATGTTACCGTATTCGGTGGTGTTTATGATTGGCTGGACGCTGCTGTTTGTACTGTGGGTGTTTGTCTTCAATCTGCCGGTCGGGCCCGGTGCAGCCACCTGGTACACCCTGTAAAAGGCAAAAAAAAGCCAGCACCCGAGCTGGCTAAATAATACCTGGAAGCAATGTGAGCAATGTCGTGCTTACCCGGTTGTCAGGAGACGTTTCCGAGCTCGCATGACAATAATAATCATTATCATTCGCGTCTGTAAAGTATTTTTGCGGATTATTTTGCGTTGACGAACGATGTGAATTCCTTGATGTTAAAGGGGATTTATTCCATTTTGCACAAGGAGCGCTCTATGAGTCAGATCGTCATTCGTCACGCCATTCCCGAAGATGCCGCCGCTTTAACGCGCATGTATAGCCAGCCTGAACCGCAGGCCAGCACGCTGCATCTGCCGTTTCAATCACCGACGCTGTGGCAGGAACGCCTCAGCAATCCGCGGCCGGGTGTGCAGATGCTAGTGGCGTGTATTGACGATCAGATTGCCGGACAACTCACTCTTGAAGTGCTGTCGGTGGCGCGCCGTCGCCATGCGGCGACCTTTGGCATGGGCGTCGATTCTGCCTTTCATCGGCGCGGCGTCGGTAAAGCGCTGATGTCAGCGATGATTGATTTGTGCGACAACTGGCTGCAGGTGACGCGCATTGAGCTGACGGTGTTCGCCGATAACCACAAAGCGCTTGGCTTGTATCAGCAGTTTGGTTTTGAGATTGAAGGCACCGCGCGTCGACACGCGATGCGCGACGGCGAAATGGTGGATACGCATTACATGGCGCGTTTAAAAAACGCATAGCTACAGATGTTCGCGGGGCCTCAGGGCTCCGCATTTCAGCCCAGAAAAGTTCGATTGTCGTTAATAGCTAAAACCGCTCAACCGCTGCAATCTCCTGCTAATAAATAATTTCTCTGTCTCAATTTCTTTGGGACAGGTCTCAACCTCTACTTTTTTCATCACCTTCTAACATAGCGCCTCTCGGAATTTTCTCTTTTCCCAATTTAAGGCGTTCACCATGGAAGAATTCAGTCATAAAACCACCCCTGATGCGAAAGCGCCATGGGTAAAACCACTCATTTATGTGCAAATTGCTGTCCAAACGGCAATGGCACTTTCGCCATTTTGGCTGACGACTGCGCATGCTTCTGCTGATAGTCATACCATGAACAATACGGCAAGTAAGCTCAGCATGCTTGGCGAGGCAGCACAATCTAAAAACCTGCAGGCATTGCCCGCACAGCAAGCAACCGGCGTGGCGTCACAGCAACTTGAACAATGGCTGCAAAACTTTGGTACTGCCCGAGTTGAACTGAACACCGATTCAAAGTTTGCCGTTAATGCTGGCGCGATCGACCTGCTGCTTCCCCTAAGCCAAAACCAGCAACATCTATTTTTTAGCCAAAATGGCTTGCGCCAGATTGATGATCAGCTCACCGGCAATATTGGTTTTGGCATGCGCCATTTTTTGAATGAGTGGATGCTGGGTTATAACGGGTTTTACGATCAAAATATCAGCCGTGGGCACAAGCGCCTGGGTACAGGTGTTGAAGCCTGGCGTGACTACGTAAAACTCTCCACTAATGGATACTGGCGCGTGTCGGACTGGCGCAGTTCAGTGGATGTTGAAGATTATGATGCCCGCCCTGCTAACGGTTTTGATGTGCGTGCTGAAGGCTGGTTACCTGCCTATCCAGCGTTGGGCGGACGCCTGATGTATGAAAAATATTACGGCGATGAAGTCGCATTGATCAGCAAAGATAAGCGTCAGCGTAACCCAAATGCTGTCACGGCAGGCTTGAGCTGGACGCCAGTGCCGCTCATCTCCTTCACCACCGACCATAAGAAGAGCAGTAACCTCAGTGAAACCACATTTGGTGTGCAATTCGCATGGCAGTTTGGTCAATCGCTGGCTTCCCAACTGGATGCAGCCAGCGTAGCCAATAGACGCACACTCGCAGGCAGCGGCATGGATTTGGTGGAACGTAACAACAACATCGTGCTTGAGTACCGTAAGCATCAGTTAGTTGAATTAGCACTGCCAAAAGAAATTACAGGTGAAAGCGGTAAGAACGTACCGATTGCCGTGCAGGTGCAAGCCAAATATGGCGTTGCCAAAATTATCTGGAACGATGCCTCGCTCATTACTGCGGGCGGAAAGATTGTCGATCAAGGCAATAACAACTACCAACTGACGCTGCCGAAATACAGTGCGGGTTCAGCGAATCGCTACACGTTGAGCGGCGTCGCTTACGATAGCCGCAACAATGCATCTAAAACTGCGACAACGACCATCATCGTCAATGCCCCGGCTTTCAGCCTGGAGAAAAGCACGCTGGTGAGTTCAGATCAGTCGATTCTGGCGGATGGTAAAGCAACCACGACGATTATGCTGCGACTAGTTGATGAAAATGATCAAGCAATTACCGGCTTAGGCGATGCCTTAAAAGCCAATCTTGAAGAAAATCCACTTGCTGCATCATCTCCGCGAATCAGTACATTATCTATACCCGCACCTGCAAAACCCGCCACGCTAAGTGCCATCACTGAACAACCTGATGGCAGTTATACGATGGTGTTGACCGCCGGTACACGTCCTGCAGAAGTTAAGATTTCAACCTTGCTGGATGGTGTGGCTTTGCCATCGATCGTTGTACAGCAGATCAGTGATGCGGCAACCGCCAGAGTGCGAGATGGCGATGTGATTGCATTACAAGGTAATGCTGTTGCTAATGGCTTGGCCGAAAATCAGGTCCGCGCACGCATTACCGATGCAACCGGCAATCCGGTTGCTGGTGTTAGCGTCACGTTTAGCCTCAGCGGTTCAGCTCAGGTGGCCACTGGCGCCAGTTTGACGATGGTGAGTGACAAACAAGGTTACAGCCTACTGAAATTCACCAACCGTGTAGAAGAGACCGTAACAGTGGGCGTTAAAACCGCCAGCGGCAGTAGTGCTAAGGTTGATACGCAGTTTAAAGCGGATAGTGAAAATCCAGATGCAGGGGCATCGACGCTGAGTTCAACTATCTCATCTCTGATTGCAGATGGTCAGTCGGCAGCAACGCTGACTTTGAGCCTGAAAGACAGCGCAGGTAACGTGATTTCAGGCCAAACAGTGGAGTTTGTAAGTAGTCTGTCTGGTAGCGCATTTGATTCAGTAATCGATCATGGTGATGGCCGCTATTCAGCGTCAATGACCAGCACCAAGTCTGGCAATGCCACTATTACTGTTAAGGTAAATGGCCGCATTTTTGCAGTTGCTCCCGTCAATATGACTTTCACCGCTGACAGCAATAATATTGATGCCAGCCAATCCACACTGGGAGCTTCAGTTTCAACCATTGTGGCCAATGGCAGCACTGCCTCAACCCTTACTTTGCAGCTTAAAGATCGTAATGCAAACCCTGTCAGCGGTAAGCTTGTGACCTTCGCCAGCAGCCTTGCCAATAGCAATATCAGTAGCGTTATCGATCATGGAGATGGCAGTTACAGCGCTTCGTTCACCGGTAGCAAAGCAGGTGTGGCAACCATTACGGCTCAACTCGGCGGGGCAGCATTAGCGGTTAAATCCATTAACGTGTCATTAATCGCAGACATCAGCACTGCACGTATTGCCAGCAATGATTTTACTGTCGACAACGACCGTGCACTTGCGAATAACACTGAAATGGTAACTTATACTGCGACGGTGAAAGATGCTCTCGGAAATACCCTTGAGAACCAGCTAATCAATTGGAGTGTTGATTTAGAAGGCGCAACATTAAATAGCACGAGTAGCATGACAGATGCAGCCGGCCAAGCAGACGTTATGTTGAAGAGTGAGCGCTGGGGCTTCGCAACCGTTACAGCAACATTAAAGAATGGGTCTAACGTCTCAAACAATAAAGTACGCTTTACAAAATTAGTTATCAAAACGGGCAATGAAGTGGAATTAACGGCAACCGAAATCGCTGCTGTGCTACAAAACACTAAGGAGATTGACATCCAAATTTACGCCGGTTCCAAGGTTCAGAAAA
>NZ_DAMBSA010000267.1:0-6713 GCF_032054795.1 Pantoea sp. CTOTU49201 | reverse complement strand
TACCTTTAAAGTATGACTGGGCCATTTTTGTCTATAGTTCCCCTAATAATCGTCTAGCGTAAGCACTGTAAGGATCGCGTAAAACCGGCTGCGCTCGCGGCGGAGCCAGGACAAAATAGCGGCAATTTTGTACGAGAGATAAAAATGAAAATCCTGCTGGTTGATGATGATGTAGAGCTTGGTACCATGCTGAGCCAATACCTGATTGCGGAAGGCTTTGAAACGCAATTGGTTTTAACCGGAAGCGCCGGTGTTGAAGGTGCGCTGTCGGGTAATTATACCGCGATGATTCTCGACATCATGCTGCCTGATATGAGCGGCATCGATGTGCTGCGTCAGGTGCGCCAGAACAGCCGTTTGCCGGTGATTATGCTGACGGCGAAAGGCGACAACATTGATCGTGTTATCGGACTCGAAATGGGTGCGGATGATTACATGCCGAAACCGTGCTATCCGCGTGAACTGGTGGCCCGTCTGCGCGCCGTGCTGCGTCGCTTTGAAGATCAAACTCCGCTGCCGGATAAGAAAGAGCTACTGCGCTGGGGCGATCTGAGCCTCAATCCCGCGACACGTATCACCGAATGGCAGGGCAAAGCGTTCGACCTGACGGCTTCAGAGTTTAATTTGCTGGATCTGCTGCTGCGTGCGCCGGACCGCGTGGTGTCGAAAGATGAGCTGTCGGAAAAAGGCCTTGGCCGTCCGCGCGAAGCATACGATCGCAGCGTTGATGTGCATATCAGCAACATCCGTCAAAAGCTGGCTGCGTTAACCGCCGACAGCGTCAATATTGAAACTGTGCGCAGTATTGGTTATCGCATTCGATGAAACACAGCTATCGCGGCCGCATGTTCTGGAAGATTTTGCTGGGCTTCTGGATTGTGTTTGTCATCATCAGCCAGCTGTTGTGGCTGGGCTTTACGCTCTCCGGTAATCGACATGAGCCGCCCGAGATTGTCGCGATTCGCCGTATTGTTAATCTGCAGATGGCTTCCGCCGTCTCAGTGCTGGAACGCGGCGGGCTGAGCTCGCTGGATGACATGATGGCGGACTGGGAGCCGAACGATCGTCAGTTCTTCTCCGTCATTCAGCACGATAAACCCGTTACCACGCCGGGCGATGCGCCACCAGAAACCTTTAGCGCTCCGTTTCATGGGCCTTTTCCCAATGTGATTGTGCGTTGGGTGAAAGGGCAGGATGGTAAACAGTACGAGTTGCGTTATGACGTTAAAGGCCTGCGTGAAGATAGCTCAATGGGCGGCGGCGGACCGCGTCGCATCCTGAATATCCCAGAACCGATGTTTACTTTCGCCGGCGCGCTGGGGCTGCTGTTTAGCCTGCTGCTGGCGTGGAACCTGACGCGGCCGATGCGGCAGCTGCGGGAGGGCTTTGCGCGTGTCTCCAGCGGTGATTTGTCGGTGCGGCTCTATCCGGTGATGCGTAAACGTCATGATGAGCTGTCAAACGTTGCGCAGGATTTTGATGCGATGGTAGAGCGCCTCGATACGCTGGTGAAAGCGCGTGAGGAGCTGCTGCATGATATCTCCCACGAACTGCGTTCACCGCTGGCACGCTTGCAGCTGGCGACCGGCTTAGCACGTCAGACGCCAGAATCCGTCGAATCCTCACTCAATCGCATTGATGAGGAGGCCCGACGCCTCGACAAGATGATTGGCGAGCTGCTGACGCTTTCGCGTGCTGAGCACGAGAGTATGCCGGGCGAACAGTATTTCGACCTTACCGGCCTGCTGCATGCGGTGGTGACTGATGTGCGCTACGAGGCGCAAATTCCTGGGGTGAAAGTCGATTTTCAGGTTGATGAGAACGCGGATTACACCGTTCACGGCAATGCGGAGCTGATTCGCCGTGGCGTGGAGAATGTGCTGCGTAATGCGCTGCGTTTCTCGCATAAAGGGCAGCACATCAATGTGCGCCTGCAGGCGGAGAATCAGTGGCTGGCGATAAGCGTGCGCGATCAAGGGCCGGGCGTTGACGATGAGAAGCTCTCAAGCATCTTCGATCCTTTTGTCCGCGTGAATTCTCCGCTGATGGGCAAAGGCTACGGCTTGGGGCTATCGATTGTGCGTAAGGTGATTCTGGCGCATCACGGTGAAGTG
Organism: Pantoea sp. CTOTU49201; assembly: GCF_032054795.1. Classification (NCBI taxonomy): domain Bacteria; kingdom Pseudomonadati; phylum Pseudomonadota; class Gammaproteobacteria; order Enterobacterales; family Erwiniaceae; genus Pantoea; species Pantoea sp. CTOTU49201. Next base: position 4,599 of record NZ_DAMBSA010000267.1, on the reverse strand, counting down.
CAGGCGGTAAATCGCCCGGAAGGGGGGTTGGAGCTGACGTTAAGGTTGCCGCGCTGGAAGCAGGATTGAGGCTTGGTGTGGTCGTCCTGACCGCACCTCGCGCATTCAGAACTCTAATTTTTAAGTAAACAAAAACGGCACCGTTGGGTGCCGTTTTACAATTCTCACAAATCAGCCGAAGCTTACTTCTTGATGCGGATAACCGGAGTCTCGCCCACAGTTACCTGACCGGAGAGTTTGATCAGGTCTTTAATCTCGTCCATGTTCGAGATTACAACCGGCGTCAGCGTGGATTTCGCTTTCTCTTCCAGCAGTGCCAGATCAAACTCGATCACCACGTCGCCTTTCTTAACCTTCTGGCCTTCTTCAGCGATGCGTTTGAAACCTTCACCTTTGAGCTCAACCGTGTCGATACCGAAGTGAACAAACAGTTCGATGCCGTTATCAGACTCGATTGAAAATGCGTGGTTAGTTTCGAAAATCTTGCCGATAGTACCATCAACCGGTGCAACCATTTTGTTGCCGGTTGGTTTGATTGCGATACCGTCACCAACGATTTTCTCAGCGAATACCACATCAGGAACGTCTTCGATATTTACGATTTCGCCTGACAGAGGCGCAACGATATCGATAGTGCCTGACGCGCTCTCTGATTTTTCGCCAAAAAGTTTAGAAAACAAACCCATGATCTTCTCCTAAGCAGTAATTTGAGGCTAGCGTCCGTGGATCAGCAGAGCGTTTTTTCTTTAATGAACTTGTTGACCAAATTCATCAAATCATCCGCTGTTGGTTGATCCAGAGCCTGCTCCGCCAATGCCTTCGCATCTTCGAAATTAGTATTACGAATGATTTTCTTGATGCTTGGGATTGAAATGGCGCTCATGCTGAATTCGTCCAGCCCCATTCCCAGTAACAGTAGTGTAGCACGTTCATCACCAGCCAGCTCACCACACATGCCGGTCCATTTCCCTTCGGCATGTGATGCGTCGATCACTTGCTTAATGAGGCCAAGAACAGACGGCGTCATTGGGTTATAGAGGTGTGAAATCAAATCATTACCACGATCGACCGCCAGAGTATACTGCGTCAGGTCATTTGTCCCAATACTAAAGAAGTCGACTTCTTTCGCCAGATGGCGAGCAATCACTGCGGATGCTGGCGTTTCAACCATGATGCCCACTTCAATGGACTCATCAAAGGATTTGCCTTCTTCACGCAGTTGCGCTTTCAGCAGCTCCAGCTCGCCTTTCAGAATGCGAACTTCTTCTACTGAAATGATCATTGGGAACATGATGCGCAGTTTACCGAAAGAGGAAGCACGCAGAATTGCGCGCAGCTGCGCATGCAGAATCTCTTTGCGGTCCATGGCGATACGAATCGCGCGCCAGCCGAGGAACGGGTTATCTTCTTTTGGCAGGTTCATGTAAGGCAGATCTTTGTCGCCGCCGATGTCCATGGTACGCACGATAACCGCCTGCGAACCCACAGCTTCAGCAACCGCTTTGTATGCCTGGAACTGCTCTTCTTCGGTTGGCAGTGAATCGCGGTCCATAAACAGGAACTCGGTACGATACAGGCCAACACCTTCTGCGCCGTTGCGCTCTGCACCAGCGACATCGCGCACGGTACCGATGTTAGCGCAGACTTCAACCTGATGGCCGTCCAGCGTAATGGCTGGCAGATCTTTCAGTTTCGCCAGTTCATGCTTCTCAGACAGATATTGCGTCTGGATCGCTTTCAGCTCTTCCAGTTCCTGCTCTGAAGGATTGACGTAAATCTTGTTGTTCACGCCATCAATGATCAGGAAATCACCGTTTTTCACGGTGGTGGTCACGTTACCGGTGCCGACAATCGCTGGCAGCTCAAGTGAACGCGCCATGATAGAGGTGTGCGAGGTACGTCCACCAATATCGGTAATAAAGCCCAGCACCTTTTTCAGGTTCAGCTGTGCGGTTTCTGACGGCGTTAAATCTTTCGCCACCAGAATAGATTCTTCAGCAATCGCGCTCAGATCGACGATGTGCAGACCAAGAATGTTCTGCAGCAGACGCTTACCGATGTCACGTACGTCAGCCGCACGCTCTTTCAGGTATTCGTCATCCAGCTCTTCCAGTGCAACGGCCTGGCCTTCAATCACGGTGTGAGCAGCGGCGTCAGCGGTGGCATGGTCTTTTTTGATGAGGTCGATGATTTCCTGCTCAAGCTCTTCGTCTTCGAGCAGCATGATGTGACCTTCAAAGATCGCAGCTTTCTCTTCACCGAAGGTTTCACCGGCTTTAATGCGAATGGCTTCGAGCTGTGAAGCAGCTTTGCTGCGTCCATCGAGGAAGCGCTGAACTTCCTGCTCAACCTGATCGTCAGTAATTTTTTTACGGCTAATGACGATCTCATCTTCCTTCAGCAAAAGTGCGTTGCCGAAAGCGATACCCGGTGATGCTAAAATGCCTGAAATCATAACCCTACCTTTTAATCACGATGGCTCATTGACCCGATGCGTCGCCACTGTCGCGGAGCAGTACTCTAAAGATGCAATAACGCGGACAGGTTGTCCGCGATCAAGATATTTGCACTCAATGGGGCAAAGGGGTCGGTTTAGTTGCGAACTGAGCCGGTTACTCCAGCTCAGCCATCAGCTTGACCAGGTGCTCAACCGCATTCTGCTCGTCTTCACCTTCGGCAGACAACGTAACAACCGTACCTTGCGTCAGACCCAAAGTCTGCAGTTTGAACAGGCTTTTCGCGCTGGCAGATTTGCCATTGGAGGTCACAGTGATTTCTGACTGGAAAGCCTTTGCTTCTTTAACGAACTGGGCTGCAGGACGAGTATGAAGGCCGTTAGGTGCGGTAATGGTAACTTCTTGCTGGAACATTCTATTTCCCCAACTTTATCAGGTTTGGTGTTATGGATCTAAAGTCTAGCCTGGAGCCGTAACTTTAGCCTGTGTAGGTGCGCTGGTATGGCTTTAAGCTCACCACAAAATGCGCTCGAATGAGTACGTCATTAACAGTGACAGATCAAAAACTGCACGAATGCGTCACTCTTCTCATTATGCCGTGATTCGCCGTTTCGCCAAATCAGTAAATCGATTCAGCTTGATCCACTTCAAAGGCAGATTAATTTCAGGCACCGAAATAATTGGAAGCTTAAATACCAGAGCCGCATCACTGAAAGCAATCTGTCTGGTGATAAAAGTGAGATCTGCACCACAAAAAAGCACCCATTCGGGTGCTTTTTTCGTCAGTTTCAGACTTTGAGCATCACTGCTGCAGTTCTTTCTCAGTGAAGAGATCGGCAAACAATGCGGTACTTAAATAGCGTTCGCCGGAGGAGGGCAGAATCACCACGATGTTCTTGTTGGCGAAGGCTTCATCCTCCTGCAACTTCAGCGCAGCAGCAACGGCAGCACCAGAAGAGATACCCGCCAGAATGCCTTCTTCTTCCATCAGCTGACGTGCGGTGCTAATCGCTTCTTCATTGGTAATCGCGATTACGCGGTCAATCAATTTCAGGTCAAGGTTGCCAGGAATGAAGCCGGCACCGATGCCCTGAATTTTATGTGGACCCGGTTTGATCTCTTCGCCCGCCAGTGCCTGAGCGATGACCGGTGAATCGGTTGGCTCAACGGCAACGGTAATCAGCTCTTTCTTGCCTTTGGTGTTCTTGATGTAGCGGCTCACGCCAGTCAGCGTACCGCCGGTGCCGACACCCGCGATGAACACGTCAACTTCACCATCGGTATCTTCCCAGATTTCTGGGCCGGTGGTTTTTTCGTGGATTTCAGGGTTAGCGGGGTTGCTGAACTGCTGCAGCAGCACATATTTATCCGGATCGCTGGCGACAATCTCTTCCGCCTTCGCGATGGCACCTTTCATGCCTTTTGGACCTTCAGTCAGCACCAGGTTAGCACCTAACGCTTTCAGCAGCTTGCGGCGCTCAATTGACATGGTTTCTGGCATGGTCAGCGTCAGCTTGTAACCGCGCGCTGCGGCAACGTAAGCCAACGCAATACCGGTGTTACCGCTGGTTGGTTCCACCAGTTCAACGCCCGGCTTCAAAATACCGCGTTTTTCCGCGTCCCAAATCATATTGGCACCGATACGGCATTTGATGCTGAAGCTCGGGTTGCGCGACTCGACCTTAGCCAGAATGCGGCCGTTACCGATGCGGTTCAGTCGAACCAGCGGCGTATGACCAATTGTCAGAGAGTTGTCTTCATAGATCTTACTCATAGCTCGTCCTTAACTGTATGAAATATTGGGAACCCTCAGAGCATACCTTTTCTAATGATGTGCGGAAGGAAAGAAATCGCATATCTATATAGCGCACAACCATAAGCCTTACGCAAAAATGCATAAGGCAATTTAAAGCTTTAGCGGCGCGCATGTTGTGCATAATAACGATCGACCCACATGGCCGTTGCTCCGCATACCGCCACTGGCAGAATCGCCAGATTGATAATCGGGATCATGGTGAACAGGCTCACCAGCGCACCAAACTGCATATTGGCGCTTTTATGCTGGCGCAGCGCCTGACGCATCTGCTGAAAACTCACTTTGTGGTTATCAAATGGGTAGTCGCAATACTGCACGGACAGCATC
>NZ_DAMBSA010000266.1:0-6714 GCF_032054795.1 Pantoea sp. CTOTU49201 | reverse complement strand
GACCGGAGCCGCAGCAGCTGGCGCGCATTGCGCCGGGCGTGGCGTGGGTTGCCGCGTTACTCGCCTCATTGCTGGCACTGGAGCGGCTGTTTCGTGACGATTTTCTTGATGGTTCGCTCGAGCAACTACTTCTGTTGCCAACGCCGCTGCCGGTCACCGTGCTGGGCAAAGTGATTGCTCACTGGCTGATTACCGGGCTACCGCTGATTTTACTGTCGCCGCTGGCGGCTTTGTTGCTGTCGCTAGATTTTGCCGGCTGGCGCGCGATGGCGTTAACGCTGCTACTTGGCACGCCAACGCTGAGCTTTCTTGGCGCGATTGGGACCGGATTAACCGTTGGGCTACGGCGCGGCGGCGTATTACTGAGTTTGCTGGTATTGCCGTTGTCGATACCGGTTTTGATATTCGCCAGCGCGGCAATTGATGCCGCCGGAATGGGATTGCCGATCGGCGGTTATCTGGCGATTCTCGGCGCGATGCTGGCCGTGAGCGCAACGCTGTCGCCGTTTGCGACAGCAGCGGCTTTGCGTATCAGTCTGCATTAATTCGTGTTGCCTCAGAGCGGCCGAAACCTGAATTCTCTTTATTGTGAGCTATGCAAAATGTGGAAATGGTTACACCAGTGGGCAAAGCCTGAGCGGCTTTACCAGCTATGCGGTCGCTTAATTCCGTGGTTCGCGGTGCTGGGTGTTGGCACGCTGTTACTCGGTTGGGTTTGGGGCTTCGGCTTTGCACCGGCGGATTATCAGCAGGGCAACAGCTTCCGGATTATGTACATTCACGTGCCTGCGGCGATGTGGTCGATGGGCGTGTATGCGTCAATGGCTATTGCGGCGTTCATCGGCCTGGTGTGGCAGATGAAGATGGCCGATCTGGTCTCGGCGGCGATGGCGCCAATTGGCGCGGTGTTCACCTTTATCGCGCTGATCACCGGTTCCGCCTGGGGAAAACCGATGTGGGGAACCTGGTGGATCTGGGATGCCCGCCTGACATCCGAGCTGGTGCTGCTGTTCCTTTATATGGGCGTTATCGCGCTCTATCACTCCTTTGAAGACCGCCGCACTGCCGGTCGCGCCGCCGGTATTTTGATTCTGGTTGGCGTGGTTAATCTGCCGATCATTCACTTCTCGGTGCAATGGTGGAACACGCTGCATCAGGGCTCATCCGGTATTCTGCAGCAGGCCATCGATCCGAGCATGCGCACACCGCTGCGCTGGTCAATTCTCGGTTATCTGCTGGTGTTTGGCGCGCTGACCTTGATGCGCCTGCGTAACCTCATTCTGTTTACCGAACGTCATCGTCCGTGGGCGATTGATGTGGCGCAGCGAGGAAGCAAATCATGACGCCAGCCTTTGCATCATGGAGCGATTTCTTCGCCATGGGCGGCTATGCCTTTTACGTCTGGCTCGCCGTTATCCTCACCTTGATCCCATTATTCGGCTTGGTGCTGCACACCGTGCTGTTCCGCCGCCGTTTGCTGGCAGAAATTCGCCAGCGTCAGTCCAGGGAGCGCCGCATTCGCGCGGCTAAATCGAAAAAAGCTGCCGATGAAGCAGCGGGAGAATCCGTGTGAATATCCGTCGTCGTAATCGCCTATATGTGGCGATCGCGGTGTTGATCGGGCTTGGCCTGGCGACCGCGCTGGTGATGTACGCGCTGCGTTCCAACATCGACCTGTTTTATACCCCGAGTGAAATTATTAACGGCAAGGGCGAAGATCATCAGAAGCCTGAGCCGGGCCAGCGCTTGCGCATTGGCGGCATGGTGATGCCGGGCAGCGTAAAGCGCAATCCGAAAACGCTCGCCGTCTCTTTCAAACTGTATGACGCCAACGGCGTGGTCAGTGTGACCTATGAAGGCATTCTGCCGGACCTGTTCCGTGAAGGGCAAGGCGTGGTAGCGCAAGGCGTGCTGGAAGAGGGCAATCTGGTGAACGCCAAAGAAGTGCTGGCGAAACACGATGAAAAATATACGCCACCTGAAATCGAAGATGCGATGAAGAAGAATCACACAGGACCTGCGGCAGCCTATCAGCAGTCAGGTGCGCAATCATGATGCCGGAAATTGGTAGCTTTCTGCTGTGTCTGGCGCTGGGTTTAGCGCTACTGTTGAGTGTCTATCCGCTGTGGGGCGCGGCGCGTCAGGATGCGCGTTTGATGGCGATGGCGCGCCCGTTAACCTGGGGCATGTTTATTTGTGTCGCCGCCTCCTTTGCCGTGTTGGTGCACGCCTTTGTGGTGAATGATTTCACCGTTGGCTATGTCGCCACCAACTCCAACACCTTGTTGCCGGTTTACTATCGCATCGCCGCAACCTGGGGCGCGCACGAAGGTTCACTGCTGTTGTGGGTGCTGCTGCTCAGCACCTGGACGCTAGCGGTGGCGATCTTCAGTCGCGGCATGCCGCAGGATGCGCTGGCGCGCGTGCTGGCGGTGATGGGCATGATTAACCTCGGCTTCCTGCTGTTTATCATTCTGACCTCGAACCCGTTTACCCGCACCTTGCCAAATTTCCCGATTGACGGGCGCGACCTCAACCCGATGCTGCAGGATATCGGACTGATCTTCCATCCGCCGCTGCTGTACATGGGTTACGTTGGTTTCTCGGTGGCCTTTGCGTTTGCCATTGCTTCGCTGATGGCCGGACGTCTGGATACTGCATGGGCTCGCTGGTCACGCCCGTGGACCACCGCTGCGTGGGTGTTCCTGACTATCGGCATCGTGCTCGGTTCGGCATGGGCCTATTACGAACTCGGCTGGGGAGGCTGGTGGTTCTGGGATCCGGTCGAAAACGCCTCCTTTATGCCGTGGTTGGCCGGTACCGCGCTGATGCACTCGCTGGCGGTGACGGAAAAGCGCGGCAGCTTCAAGTCGTGGACGGTATTACTGGCGATTACCGCGTTCTCGTTAAGCCTGCTGGGCACTTTCCTCGTGCGTTCCGGTGTGCTGGTTTCCGTGCACTCGTTCGCCTCCGATCCGGCGCGCGGCATGTTTATTCTCGCCTTCCTGGTGATCGTGATTGGCAGTTCGCTGCTGCTGTACGCGTTGAAAGGCGGTCAGGTGCGCAGCCGTGTGCAGAGTGAAGCCTGGTCACGCGAATCCTTCCTGCTGGGTAACAACGTGCTGCTGATCGCCGCGATGCTGGTGGTGTTACTCGGTACGCTGCTGCCGCTGGTGCATAAACAGCTCGGTCTCGGCAGCATCTCGGTGGGCGAGCCGTTCTTCAACACCATGTTTACCTGGCTGATGGCACCGTTCGCGCTGATGTTGGGTATCGGTCCGCTGGTGCGCTGGCGTAAAGACCAACCGCAGAAGCTGTGGAAGCGCCTCGGCGTCGGTATGGTGGTCACGCTGATTCTGTCGATCGCGCTGCCGTGGCTGCTGCAGGATCGCATTGAGGCGATGACGGTTATCGGCCTGCTGATGTCGATCTGGGTGATCATGCTGACGTTGATGGAACTGCACGAGCGCGCCACCCATCATCACGCCTTCATCAAAGGTTTGCGTCATCTGTCGCGCAGCCATTGGGGTATGGTGCTGGGGCATTTGGGCGTGGCGGTGACCGTGGTGGGTATCGCCTTTAGCACCCAATACAGCGTTGAGCGTGATGTGCGCATGAAGGCGGGCGATACCGTTGATATCCACAATTACCACTTTACCTTCCACGGCGTGCGCAACCTGCAAGGGCCAAACTACAGCGGCGGCGTGGCGGTGATTGAAGTGACGCGCAACGGCAAGCTGGAAGCGGTGATGCAGGCGGAAAAACGCTTCTATGCAGCCGCGCGCACCATGATGACCGAAGCGGCGATCAGCGGCGGTTTCACCCGCGATCTCTATGCGGCGCTGGGTGAAGAGCTGGATGATGGTTCATGGGCGGTGCGGATTTACTACAAACCGTTCGTGCGCTGGATCTGGTACGGCGGCGTGTTTATGGCGGTGGGCGGCTTGTTCTGCCTGTTCGATCCGCGCTATCGCTCACGTAAAAAAGAAGAGCGCGAGGAGCTGGCATGAACAAAAAAATCCTGTTTATTCCGTTAGTTCTATTCCTGCTGCTGGCTGCGGCGCTGCTGTGGCAGCTGTCGCGCAACGCCAACGGCGATGATCCCACGCGTCTCGAATCAGCATTGATCGGCAAGCCAGTTCCAGTCTTCAAACTGGAAGCGCTGGATCAGCCCGGTAAAATCTACGATCAGCAGGTGCTAACCGACGGCAAGCCGATTCTGCTCAACGTCTGGGCGACCTGGTGCCCAACTTGCCGCGCTGAGCATCAATACCTCAACACGCTGGCGGAAAAAGGCATTCGTGTAGTTGGCCTGAATTATAAGGACGATCGTACCAAAGCGGTGACCTGGCTAAACACGCTGGGTAATCCCTATGCGCTCAGCCTGTATGACGGCAATGGGATGCTTGGTCTGGATCTTGGCGTTTACGGCGCGCCGGAGACTTTCCTCATCGACGGTAAAGGGATCATTCGTTATCGCCACGCAGGCGACATGAACGATCGCGTCTGGCTCGAAGAAGTGAAACCACTGTGGGACAAATACAGCAAGGAGGCGGGCGTATGAAACGGCTGCTTCTACTTTTAGCGGGAATACTGCTCAGCACCAGCCTGTGGGCGGCAATCGATACTTACCAGTTCGATTCGGTGCAGCAGGAAGAGCAATACCGGGATCTCACCGCATCGCTGCGTTGCCCGAAATGCCAGAACAACAGCATTGCCGATTCCAATGCGATGATTGCGGCGGATATGCGGCTCAAAGTCTACGAGTTGATGAAGCAGGGCGAAAGCCGCCAGCAGATCATTGATTACATGGTGGCGCGTTACGGTAATTTCGTGACATATGAGCCGCCGGTAACGCCTTCCACGCTGATTTTGTGGGTGGGACCAGCGCTGTTTGTGGTGCTGGGCGCGCTGATCATTATTCTGCGCAATCGCCGCGGCAGAGCGCGTAGCGAACTCGACGACAGTGAACAACAGCGCCTTGCGGCGTTACTTAAGCGTGACGGGAAGCCGTAATGACTGGATTCTGGATTACCCTGATTATTTTACTGCTGGCGGCTATCGCGCTGTTTTTGCGTGCCGGCTGGCGTCAGCGCGAGGCCAGCAGTGGCGATCGCGATCGTCTCAACACCGACTTTTATCAACAGCGCCTGCGCGAGCTGGAGCGAGATGAAGAAGAGGGCGTGGTGGCTGAGCGCCCGGAAATGGTGCGTGAGCTGCAGCAAACGCTGTTAACCGATGTGCCGCAACAAGATGCTGCCACCATTCATCGCAGCAGCCGCTGGGTATTGCTGCCAGGCGTGATTGTGCTGTTGGTGGTGTCGGTTGGCATGTATCTGAAAACCGGCGGACTGTCGCAGCAAACCGCGTTTGTTAGCGTGCAACAAGAGTATCCTGCCTTACGCGCGCGCGTGATGGATCCCAAAGCGCAGCCGCTGACCATGGAAGAGCTGGCGCGTCTGCAGCTGGGTTTGCGCAGCTCGCTGCAAAATGACTCTACGAACCTCAACGATTGGGCGATGCTGGGCCGCCTTGGCATGGTGCTGAATAACGCCACCGATGCCAGCCAGGCATTTGAACATGCGCTGCAGCTGGCGCCAGACAATATCGAGCTGCAGCAGGATTACGCCGAAGTGCTGACGCGCTCCAGCGATCCGCAGGATAATCGTCAGGCCAACGTGTTGCTGAAAGAGCTGCTCAAACGCGATCACAGCGATGTGCGCACGCTGAGTCTGCTAGCGTTTAACGCCTTTGAACAGCAGCAGTACAACGAGGCGATTGGCGCATGGCAGGTGATGCTGAAACTGTTACCGGCAGGCGATCGTCGTATTACCATGATCGAGCGCAGCATTGAACAAGCGAAAACTGACGCGGGACAGCAAAATAGCAATCTGGCATTGACGGTGAGTTTGACGCCGCAGGCAGAAAAAATGTTACCGCAAGGCGGAGTGTTGTATATTTCTGTGTCTGACGGTGTTTCACCGGTGCCTGTGGCTGTGAAGCGTTTACCGCTGAGCCACTTCCCGTTATCGCTCACGCTGGATGACAGCAATGCCATGATGCCCGATCGCCTGCTTTCGGCGCAGCATCAGGTGCAAGTCAGGGTGCGTATTTCGCGCGACGGCAGTGCTAATCCGCAGTCAGGTGACTGGTTTGGATTAAGCGCGGTCACACCCTGGAATGGTCATCAGCAACTGGCTGTGGAAATTAATCAACAGCAGCCCTGAAGCGATACCTTACTGATCCGCACAGGGAGAGAAGAATGAATAACCGCCTGACCGGTTTGGCGTTAGCCAGCTTACTGCTGGTGGGTTGTGCCAGCTCAAAACCGGCTGACAATACGGAACCTGCGCAGCGCAGCGATCCGTTGGAAGGCTTTAACCGCACGATGTTTAACTTCAACTACAACGTGCTGGATCCGTATGTTCTGCGCCCGGTGGCGGTAGCCTGGCGCGATTATGTGCCGGTGCCGGCACGTAGCGGTATAAGTAATGTATTAGCTAACGTTGAAGAACCTGCCAGCATGGTCAACGCCATTCTGGTGGGTGAGCCGCGCCAGGCAGGTATCCACTTTACCCGCTTCTTCCTGAACACCGTATTAGGGCTGGGTGGCTTTATCGACGTGGCGGGCAAAGCCAATCCGGAGCTGGCGCGTGAAGTGCCGCATCGCTTTGGTAGCACGCTGGGACGTTATGGCGTTGGTTACGGCCCGTA
>NZ_DAMBSA010000265.1:1412-6717 GCF_032054795.1 Pantoea sp. CTOTU49201 | reverse complement strand
ATGTAGCGCGAGTGCGGGGCGAAGAAGGCCAGGGTGTTGTAACCCCAGAAGTTTTTCAAACCACGATCCAGCAGATGCTGATCGTCCGGGAAACCGTGCACCGGCAGCAGTTCCACGGTAGTTACGCCGAGGCTCTTGATGTAATCGATCGAAGCCTGATTGCTCAACCCATCGTAAGTACCGCGCATCTCTTCGGGCACCGCTGGATTAAGCTGGCTGAAGCCTTTGACGTGCGCTTCATAAATCACCGTTTTCGACCATGGAATATTGGGGCGATTGGCATCCTGCCAGTCGAATTCGTTGGGATCGATGACCACGCATTTCGGCGTAAACGGCGCGCTGTCGCGGGTATCGAAACTCAAATCCTTCTCGTCATCGTGCAGGTCATACGCAAAGTGCGACTCATCCCACTGCAGCTCGCCCGCCAGTTCGCGCGCGTAAGGGTCGAGCAACAGTTTGTTGGGATTAAAGCGATGGCCATTCTCTGGCTCATACGGGCCGTGTACGCGATAACCATAGAGCGCGCCGGGCTGCAAGCCGGGAATATAGCCGTGCCACACTTCATGGGTATATTCCGGCAAATCGAAGCGGGCGATTTCGTTTTCGCCGCTCTCATCGTACAAACACAGCTCAACTCGCTCAGCGCAGGCCGAAAACAGTGCAAAGTTCACGCCCTGGCCATCAAAGTTAGCGCCAAGCACTTGTCCCGAACCTGCTGTAATTTTTAGAGGCTTACTTGTCATCCATTATTCTCCACACAGATTAATCGGGTATGCATCAGCTGCTCAGCAGCACTAACGGCGCACTTGAGGCCGCCTCATCCAGCGCTATGTAATCGCCAATCGCCACGCTTGCGCCTGTCCATAAGTTGCGATAGTGGCGATGGGCGAGTGATTCGGTCAGTTCTACTTCGGTTTGCGTCCACTGCGCGTTGTCGAAACTCAGGCGCGGCAGGATCACCAGCAGTGCGTGATCGCTGTCCTGACGCGCAAAGGCGATAACTTTCTCCTGATGTTCACCGCTAACCTGCAGCGGCTGATAATCACCCACGCGGAACAGCTGCGGATAATCGCGGCGCAGATGCAGAAGGCGGGCAATCACCTGTTGTTTCAGTTTGCCGCTCAGCCAGTTTTGCGCGTCATTGAAATCGGGAGATTCAGACTCTTCAAGCTGCTGTTCCAGCAGATCAAAGTCAGGCGTGCGGCGGTTGTCGGGATCGACCAGGCTGAAATCCAGCGCTTCGCTGCCTTGATAGATATCCGGCACGCCCGGCGCGGTGAGTTTGATCACCGTTTGCGTCAGGCTGTTGATCAGTCCGGCCTGGATAAATGGCTGCAACGCGTGGCTGAAGTCACTGAGGAACAGATGATTAGCCGGTGAAAGCAGATGGCGTGCGTAATCCAGCACCGCCTTTTCGTAGGCTTCATTACTTTCTGCCCAATCGGTTCGCAGCTTGGCTTCGCGTAATGCTTTCTCAACAAAGGGAATAAAGCGCTCTTCGAGTTGGCTGGCATCCTGCGGCTGCAAGGTGGTCGGCCATACGCCGGCTAACGCCTGATACAGCATCCATTCCACCGCCGGTTCCGGTGCGGCGCCATCTTCCAGCTCAACCACCTGCGCCTGATTAATCTGCCGCCAGCGCGTGACGTGTTCCGCCCACAGCGCAGGCGCTTCGCTTAGCGTGTACAGCCGCGCACGCGCATCTTCGCCACGCTTGGTGTCGTGGGTTGAAGTGGAAGAGATGCCATCGGGTTGCTGCTGCAGCCGCGTTTGCATCTCGCTATGGAAATGCGCCAGCGAGAAGGCGTGCGGCAACGGCTCGGCACCCACTTCATTGATGGCTAACGCTACGTGATTGCGGAAGAACAGCGTGTCTTCCACCGACTTCGCCATCAGCGGTCCGGTCAGTTGCTGGAAGCGCACGCGGAATTCATGCGCATCTTTTTCGCTCTCTTCAGAAACCGCGCCCAGCAGCATCGCCTGCAGCAAACTCAGTACCGTCGGCGACGCGCTGTTTTTTACGATTTCCAGCACCTGTTGCAGCAGCTCTTCGCCTTCGAGCGGCATACCGTCCTGCTGGCCGTAGGTGCGATACACCGGGAAGGCGATGAGGATTTCCCGCAGCGCGACGTGCAGCTCCGCTTCACCGAGGTTGCGATGTTCGGAAGCGGCAATCTGCGTCGCCAGCTTGAGTAAACGCGCAAACTCACCGGCGAAATTGCGATCGACCATCAATTCACGCGCCACGCGCAGTCCACCCTCAACGTCGTTGGGTTGTCCGGTGGTGGCTTCATACGCCAGATGAAGCGTATCGATCTGCGAATCATCGACCAGCGCGTGCGACAGCGCGGCAATAAATTCGTAGCCGGTGGTGCCGGAAATCGGCCAGTCGTCAGGAATCTGTTCCCCTTCGGCGAGAATTTTTTCCACCGTGATATAGCAATCCGGGCCGGTGGCCTGGCGCAGCTGGCGCAAGTAACCTTGCGGATCGGCAAGGCCATCAACGTGATCGACGCGTAATCCGCTGACCGCGCCAGAGCGCACCAGCTCAAGAATCAGCTGGTGGGAATCGGCAAACACCGCTTCATCCTCAACGCGTACGCCGACTAAACCGGTAATCTCAAAGAAGCGGCGATAAGAGAGTTCGCTGCGTGCATCGCGCCAGCTTATCAAGCGCCAAGGCTGTTGCTCATGCAGTTCGGCAATCGCTTTGGCATCGGTGATCGCCAGCACCTCGTCGGCGCGATCCTGCCAGCTGGCGGGCGTCAGCGGGTAAAAACTGTCGTAATAGACCAGCGCGGGATGGCCGGTTTCCGGATGCGCTTTAATACTGATCTCACCGTTTTCCAGCACGTTATCGAAGCTGTCGCCGAGAAACGGCAGCGTCAGGCGGCGCGTCCAGTCGATATCAAAGTGATTGGCATAGCGGCTGCTCTCGCCGTACTCAATCACATCGCGCCACCAGTTATTCTCCAGCGAAGCCGCCATGTGATTTGGCACGATGTCGAGAATCAAGCCGATCTCCGCGTCCTGCAACGCCTCAACCAGACGATTGAAACCGTCGCGGCCGCCAATTGCCGGTTCGATCTCATTGGCATCGATCACATCGTAACCGTGAGTGGATTCGGCGGTGGCGCTGAAAATCGGCGACGCGTAAAGATGGCTGATGCCAAGGCGTTGCAGATAAGGCACCAGCGCTGCTGCGCGATCAAAGGTCATGCCGTTGCGAAACTGAATGCGGTACGTCGCGGTTGGAATACTCATTTTGTTGCTCCCTGGTCCAAACGCACCACGATGGCGTGTTGGGGTAATGCTTCAGTTTCTTGCGGCCAGGCGAAAACTGTGCGGCCTGGCATGGCGGGTAAAGGTTGCGTCTGTTTGCCGATATTCAGTGCCAGCGACAGCACGCCCTGCGGGAAACGCCAGCTGACGGCGACAAAGCCTTCGGCGGTGGCGAGCACCTTGCCGCTGTTGCCGCCCGCATCCGCCAGCAGCGGCACGATGTGTTGCTGACGCAGCGCCAGCAGCTCGCGCGTTAACGCCAGCCAGCTCTGGCCCGCCGGCGTTTGCAGCTTATTCCAGTCAAGTTTCGAGCGGATGAAGGTCTGCTCAGCGTTAGGATCCGGCACCTCTTCGTCATGCCCGGCGTGACCGGTGAACTCCTTCGCGCGACCTTCACGTACCGCTTTGGCCAAATCGCCGTGAAAATCGGTGAAGAACAGGAAGGGATTGGTTTCGCCATACTCTTCGCCCATAAACAGCAGCGGAATGTGCGGCGACAGCAGCAGCGTTGCCAGCAGCACTTTGGTGCGATCGCTGCCCGCCAGGTTGATCAAGCGATCGCCCTGCGCGCGGTTACCAACCTGATCGTGGTTCTGGATGAAATCGACGAACGCCACCGGCGGCTGGCTGGCGCTCGGCACGCCGCGCCGTTGCCCACTCTGCGGCGACAGCTCGCCCTGATAAGCAAAGCCTTCGGTCAGCACGCGCGCCACGAGTTTCTCCGGCACGTCAGCGAAATCTTCGTAATAGGCGTGGGTTTCACCGGTGGCGAATACGTGCACCGCATTGTGGAAATCATCGTTCCACTCGCCAGTAAACAGCGGCGCGTTGCCCTGTTTGTCGCGCGGATGCAGGAAGATGACGTTGCGGCAATCTTCAGTGGTGAGATGGATAGGGCGCTCGGGAATCGCCTGACGGATGCGTTCGGCAATCTCAATCAGGGCATGCTTGCTGGAGCTGTCTTCAATCTGATCGATGGCATCAAAGCGCAGCCCATCCAGATTAAACTCCTGCAGCCAATAGAGCGGCGCTTCGACGATGTAGCGCCGCACTGCATCGACATCATAAGCAATGCCCGCGCCCCACGGCGTCATGCGTTCCTGATGGAAAAACTCCGGCGCCAGCAGCGGCAAATAATTACCTTCCGGGCCAAAGTGGTTGAGCACGATGTCCAGCACCACCGACAAACCGTGCGCGTGCGCGGCATCGATAAAGGCTTTGAAATCATCCGGCGATCCGTAAGCCGCATGTGGAGCGTAGAGCAACACGCCGTCGTAGCCCCAACCGCGATTGCCGCCAAACTGCGAAACCGGCAGCACTTCCAGCTGCGTGATGCCCAACTCGGCCAGCCACGGCAGCCTGGCTATCGCCGCCTGGAAAGTGCCTTCTGGCGTAAAGGTGCCGATGTGCAGCTCATACACCACAGTTTCGTGCCACGGACGACCTTGCCATGCGGTGTGCTGCCAGCGATAGCTTTGCGGATCGACCACCAGTGAAGGGCCGTTAACATCAGCCTTTTGCGCACGCGCGGCGGGATCCGGCACCACCGTGCCATCGTCCAGCACAAAGTTATACTCTGCGCCAGGTGTCACGCCGCTGACCTGCAGTTCAAACCAACCGTCGCCCGCGTCAATCATGGCTGAATCATGGTCGGCAATTCTCAATGTGATGTGCTGCTGTCCGGGTGCCCAAACACGAAAACGGACGCTGTCATCAGCAAGAATCTCAGCGCCCCAGGATTTTTCAAATGATCTGAATTCCATTCAATTGCCTCGTTTAGCCCACGCAGGGGCAATGGACGACATCAAGCGATTCGCTACTGGCTGAAAACGATAAATAATTTGGGATGAAAGTTAGGTCGGACAACAAATCATAGTCGATATTTTGGCGTTTTCTGGCGTGAGGCAGTGGATTTCAGGCGGGTTTCGGAAATTATCTGTTTGAACGCTGATGTGTCACGCTTCGGTTATCCAGATGGTTGAGCGTATGAATGGCTGTTAGGGCTAAATGGCACCCGATTGCG
>NZ_DAMBSA010000265.1:0-1402 GCF_032054795.1 Pantoea sp. CTOTU49201 | reverse complement strand
CACGCAGGGGCAATGGACGACATCAAGCGATTCGCTACTGGCTGAAAACGATATAAAAATGGGGACTAACGTTGGGTCGGACTACAGATCATAGTCGATATTTTCGCCTTTTCTGGCGCGAGACGGTGGATTTCAGGTGGGTTTCGGAAATTATCGAATAAGAGAAGGATTTTTACGCTTCGGTTAGAATGGTCGCCATAAATGACGACCCTACAAAATCACCCGTAGGGTCGCCATTCATGGCGACCTCTGTCGATGCGGCCTGCGATCTACGCCGGTTTATGCTTCACCTTGCGTTTACGCAGCTTATCGATCAAACGATGCGCTTCTGCTTCTGTCGCCACCGCAGGCGATGAACCTTTCAGCGGTTTACGCGCCGTTTCACTCAAGGTTAATACCGTCAGCAGACCAATAATCCCGGCACCGATCATGTAATACGCTGGCATCAGATTATTGTGCGTGGTATCCACCAGCCATGCGGTAATCAGCGGCGTGGTGCCACCAAACAACGAAACCGATAAGTTAAAACCAATCGCCAGCGCGCTATAACGAATATCGGTGACAAACAGCGCCGGTAACGTTGCCGGCATGGTGCCGCTGAAGCAGGTATGTAATAAGCCCAGAATCGCCAATCCGGCAAACACCAGCAGCATGTTGCCAGAACCAATCAGCATGTAGCTCGGGATCGCCAGCACAATTAAACCCAATGCACCCAAACCAATCACCGGGCGGCGGCCAATGCGGTCGGTTAAATGTCCCCACATCAACGTCAATGGCATCATGATGAACATAATCACCATCACCAACATCAGGCCGGATAATTCACTCATCCCCAGCACGCCGGTTAAATAGCTCGGCATATAGGCGGTCAGCATATAGTTGGAGACGTTGAACAGCAGCACCAGGCCAATACATTTCAGCAGCGGTTTACGCTGATCGCGCAACATCTGCCATACGCTCAGGCGCGGTTTGTTGTGCTCCATCTCTTCGCGTTTATCCATGTGATCTTTAAACGCCGGCGTCTCTTCCAACTTTAAGCGGATGTACAAGCCGAACAGCCCTAACGGCGCAGCAAGGAAGAATGGCACACGCCAGCCCCAATCCATCATGGTTTGATGCGGTAAGAAGGCGATCATCGCGGTGACCAGGCTGGCGCCCAACAGATAGCCGCCCAGTGTACCGAACTCAAGGAAACTGCCCATAAAGCCGCGACGCTTATCGGTGGAGTATTCCGCGATAAAAGTAGCGGCACCGCCATATTCGCCGCCAGTGGAGAAGCCCTGCAGTAAGCGCGCGAGCAGCAGCAGAATCGGCGCGGCGATACCAATGCTGGCGTAGCTCGGGATTAGACCGATACAGAAGGTACCGATCGACATCATGATCATGGTTAACGCCAACACCT
>NZ_DAMBSA010000264.1:0-6732 GCF_032054795.1 Pantoea sp. CTOTU49201 | reverse complement strand
CTCAATACTGAATACCGCCAACGTCGCGGTTAATCGACCATCATACCAGGCGGATTTCAGGCCGGTTTCATAGCTTTTACCGGTAACCGGCGACAGGTATTTGCCGCTGATATCGCGGTAGGTTTGCGGCAGGAAGATCGAGGTATAGCTGCCGTACGCCGACCATGTATCGTTGATGTCATACACCAAACCAGCGTACGGCGTGGTGTTATTTTTGGTCATATCGCCGCTGCTGCCGTTGGTGCTCCACTGCGTATAGCGTGCACCAATAATCAGCGACAGCGGATCGGCCAGCGAGAAGCGCGCGGCGGTGTAAGCGGATTTCTGGCGGATGGTATCGTCGGCATTCTGATACCAACCTTGCCACTGCGGCTCGGCGATATTGCCATTCCAGCTGTTGTTGAAAATGCCCATATCGCCTGAGGCGATATCATAGTTTTCCAGATCGGTAACGCCATCCTGGCTGTAAGTCGCATTGTGCTGGCGGCTGTAGCTCACGCCCGCCATCAACTGATGCTGGCGCCCTAACAGCTCAAACGGGCCGCTGGCGTAGCCATCGAACGAATCCATCTGGCGTTTGCCGCGATCCATGCTGCCGTAGCCGGTGGTGCCTTCGCCGCTGTCCTGATCAGGGCTGCCCATGACATACAGCAACTTATCGTTGAAGGTATTCTCCGCGTGCGTGCCATTGACGTGGATGTTCCAGCCGTTATCGAAGTTATGATCGATGTCGGCGAACACTTTGCGCGAATTGGTGTTGTAGCGTGCCCAGTTGGCGGCGGAGTTGAGGCTGCGATCGTAATGCGTGGTGGCATTGTTGCTATAGAACATCGGCAAGCCGCCCCACGTTGGATTGCCGGTGTTGGCATCTTCGTAGTCGTAGCCCAGCGACAGCGTAGTGTGTTCGGTGATATCGGCATCGATCACGCCGTAAAGGAACTTTTTGGTTTTGTGGTAACGATCGAGCCAGCTGTCTTCATCGCTGTAACCGGTCACTACGCGGCCGCGCAGGCTGCCATCCTGATTCAACGGCGCAGAGAGATCGGCAACATAACGCTGTTTGTTCCAGCTGCCGTAGCTGGCGCTGACCGAGCCGGTGAAGGTTTTGCTGTCGGCGTGTTTGCGTACCATGTTGATCGATGCTGACGGACTGCCCGCGCCGGTCATCAATCCGGTGGCACCGCGTACGATCTCAATACGATCGTAAATGGCGGTATCCGAGGCGGCATCGCCGTAGTTCCAGTTGTCATTAACCGACGTGGGAATGCCATCGAAGGAGAAGTTGGTGACTTTAAAGCCGCGCGAATAGTATTCCGAGCGCTCGCTATCGATCAGGTTAGTTGAGATGCCGGTGGCGTTGGTCAGCACATCGTTCACCGATTGCAGGTTCTGATCCTGCATGCGCTGCTGCGTCACCACGCTCATCGACTGCGGCACATCGCGTGGCGTTAGCAGCAATTTGGTGCCCGCACGCGTGGTTTTTACCGCGTAATCCTGCTTTTCATTGTTATCGCTGTCGCCGGTTGCCGATGCATCGACCACCAAATCCTGCTGCGAATCGCTTGCCGCCTGCGCCATGTTTGGCGCAAGCAGGGCATGAATCGTCACCGCCAGCAGTGAGACGTTAAAGGTTTTCCTGATGCCAGACATAAAATTTCCTGTTGAAACTTGTGTTATAGGAAGCTGTTTTGCTTAGTTTTTTATTGTTTGCGTTGTTACTTATCAGCCGGAAAGGGCGGAAGAGAAGACTCGCAAATCGCCACTGCGTATTTATTGAGAAAGCCAATGATAATCATTTGCTTTAAAGAATCTGCGGAAGGTTTCAACTGCAATTGTAATAATGTGTAAGTGGGCTTGGAATCAATGGCTTACGGATAAAAATAACCTGTTAATTGCTAATGTTTTCATATTTTTAAGGCGATATCAGGACGTTTTTGGCGAAAAAAGGTGTGCGGCTGGCAAGCCGGGATTCACCGCAAAGTACGGAAGATCGTCGAGAAAGTTGCTAAGTTTATGCTAATGCGTATGATTCTCATTCTTCTTGTATTTTCCGTACGCGCACGCGCGCAACGGAGCCGTTCATCCATTGATGGAGTTGAGCATGAAATCGTTATTTAGCCCGCGCAAAGCCGCCTTAGCTGCAGCGATCGTCGCTGCTTTCAGCCTGACCGCTTGCCAGGCTCCGGCTAAAAAAGCCGAAGCGCCAGCCGCTGCTGCCAAGCCAGTTGATACTTCTCTGACCCAGCGCACCTTGGGCGATGGCCTGTATGAAATGGCGTACTCGCCTGCTGCGAAAGCGTTATACGTTGCCAGCGCGCAGAGCTTTAAAGACGTGAACGGCGGTGTGATTTATCGTCTCGACCCAACCACGCTGGAAACCAAAGGCGTGACGCATACCGATCTGAAAAACTTCGGTACGGCGATCGATGAAGCGGGCAGCGTGTTCTACACCACCAACTCGTTGGATGGCGCCATCTCGAAAGTGGATGCGCAAAGCGGCAAAGTGCTGGAGCGTTTAGTCTTCCCAGGCAAGAAAGATAAAGAAGGTTATCCGGCGGGCGCGCGTGAAGTGCTGTGGCACGGCAACGAGTTGTATGTCGGTCGCGTGGCCGATCCGGGTTACATCTCGGTGGTTGACGTGAAAACCTTCAAGCTGAAAGCCACCATCAAGAATGCAGGAAAATGGGTAACCGGCATCATCTATTCTCCGCTGACCGAGCGCATTTACGCGACCAACGGTGCGGGCGAGATTCTGGTGATCAATCCACGCACGCACAAAATTGAGAAGCGCTGGACGGCGGGTGATGGCAAAGAGTATCTGTTCCTGAATATGGCGGAAGATCCGGCAACAGGTCGCCTGTTCGTCACCGACGATTCGAAAGGCAAAGCCACGCTGGTGTTTGATGAGCGCTCTGGCAAAGTGATCAAACGTATTGAAGGCGATGCGCTGGCTATCAAATTCAACGCCAAGCGTAATGAGATCTACATCAGCCAGCGCGAATCGAAGAAAGTGCTGCAACTGGATGCCACTACGTACGCGGTGAAAAACAGCTGGTCGTTTGATAACAATCCAAACAGCCTGCTGATTGGCCCAGACAACAACACGCTGTATGTGACGTTGAAAGCGGAGTTCAACAAAGACTCCTCAACCAAAGGCCAGGATCAGATTGCACGCATCGCACTGAAATAATCCCCTCAAGCCGTAGCGATAATTCATGCCCTCGTAAGAGGGCATTTTTGTTTTCGATGGCTTATAACTGTGCAGGTTAAGCTGTTTTCCCCTGTTAATGACGAATAAGGCGCTGGCTATGTTTAAAGGATTGAGTGCGTTTCCCCTGACTCCGCTGAATGCTTCTGGTATCGATGAACAAGCTTTTCTTAACATTCTTGCACGGCTTACTGCAGCAAAAGTCGATTCGCTTGGCGTGCTGGGATCCACCGGCAGCTACGCCTATTTCACGCGCGAACAGCGCAAGCGCATTGCGACGCTGGCGGTGCAGCATGCGGACGCTATTCCGGTGATGGTCAGCATTGGCGCGGTGAGCACCGACGAAGTGCTGCGACTTGCCGAGGATGCGCAACAGGCCGGCGCCAGCGCGTTGCTGCTGCCTGCAGTTTCCTATCAGAAACTCACTGATGACGAGGTGTTTGGCCTGTATCAGGATGTCACGCGCCACGTTTCGCTGCCGGTGTGTATTTATGACAATCCAGGCACCAGCCACTTTGTGTTCTCCGATGCGCTGCATGCGCGTATTGCCACGCTGCCGCATATCGCTTCCATCAAAATTCCCGGCGTGCCCGCCAAAATTGCGGCGGCGACGCAACGGGTAAAGGCTTTACGTGATCAATTACCGCAAGACGTCACGATTGGCGTCAGCGGCGATGCCTTTGCCGCAGCAGGCCTAATCGCCGGTTGTGAAGTGTGGTATTCAGTGTGCGGCGGACTGTTCCCACGCACCGCCAAAGCCATGACGGATGCGGCGATGGTCGGGGATTTTGCGGCGGTGGCGGAACAGGGACAGCGGCTCGCACCGCTTTGGGCGCTGTTTACCCAACACGGCGGCAGTATTCGCGTCATCGCTGCGGCGGCCAGTGCGCTGGGTCTTGCTGAATATGATTGCCTGCCGCGCCCACTGCATTCGCTGTCGGCGGCGGATGTGGCGGAAGTGAAAAGGGTGATTACAGAGCTCGAGCTGGCGTAGTGATAATGAGTTGATTAACTGTGATCGCACTAATAGTTAATCTGATAATAGTTTCAATGGTTATTATTGTTTCCATCGAAGGCGCACAGCCTTCACATCAAACAACCAAAGGAATACAACCATGAAAACTATCAAAACTCTGACTATCGCCGCTGCTGCCGCTCTTTCACTGATGTCTGCTGCCAGCTTCGCACAGACCGTTTCAGCTACCTCGCTGACTCTGGATGGTGCTGAAGCCAAAATCGCTGCACAGGCGAAACAGAATGGTGAGCAATACAAAATTCTGGAAGCAAGCAACGGTAACGTCGTACATATGACTGCAGAACTTTACAAATAACGGATGGTTGCATATGGATGTGCCAGAACAGGTCGCCTACGGGCGGCCTTTTTTGTCGATAAAGCGCCAGTAACTGTATAGTTACGTAAGTTATCGTGATCGCACTAATGGTTAATATTGAAACGATAACATCAGTTATTATTATTCTCATCGAAGGCACACAGTCTTCTATTTAAACCACTAAGGATTATGACCATGAAAACTATCAAAACACTGTCTATCGCCGCCGTTGCTGCTCTTTCAATGATGTCTGCTGCTAGCTTTGCACAGAGCATTTCAGTTCAGTCTTCAACTCTGGATGGCGCAGAAGCGAAAATCGCAGCTCAGGCTCAAGAGCAGGGCGCACAGTACAAAATCACCAGTGCCAACACTAACAACCGCGTACACATGACTGCAGAGCTGTACAAATAAGTTAGTCGCACAAGCCGTTGTGTTAAGGCCGCCTCCGGGCGGCTTTGTTGTATCTGCATGTCCGTAAATGGCCTGCGCATGTCCCGCCGTTCGCTGGCGCTCTGTGTATCATCAACCTAGTTCTCCTCTACACGGATATCGCATGAAAACCTACGTCAGCAAAAACTTCTCACCTGCTAAAGCCTGGGATGCGTTAGACATCGCCAACTTCGGCGGCACTAGCGTGCGTTTGCACTGGACCAATAAACCTTACAAGTGGCACATCAATGATGGCGAAGAAGTGTTTGCGGTGCTGGATGGCGCGGTAGAGATGCATTACCGCGAAGCGGGCGAGGTGAAGAAAGTGCTGCTCAATAGTGGCGACATTTTTTACGCCAGCATCGGCACTGAGCATGTTGCGCACCCGCAAGGCGAAGCGCGCGTGTTAGTGATCGAAAAAGAAGATTCGGTTTAACGCGCCACTAGCGCTTCAATCTCGGCTTTTGCCTGCAGCAGCGACGCCAGCAAATGCGCGAACTGCTCATCAAAACGCAGGTGGGTAACAGCGATCGCGCGCTTCGTCCGGTTTTACTCGCCGCACTCTGCTCGATGATGTGTTTTTTCACCGCCGTGATCATGTTGCCGCAACGTTTTGTCGTGATGGGCATTGATGCCGCGCACATTGGCTATTTTCTCTCTTTCGTTTCGCTGGTGGCGGTGCTGGCCGCCGCCATCATGCCCGACGTGTCGCAGCGCTTTGGCAGTTATCCGACCTTAGTAATGGCGTTTATCTGTTATCTGCTGGCGCATCTGGAGTTTGCCGCTGCGCCAAACATGGTGCTGTTTATTCCGGGCGGCATTTTGTTGGGCATGGGATTTGGTCTGTCGATTCCGCTGGTAAATCATCTGACGGTGGAGATCAGCCAGCCGCAGGAACGCGGCCGCCAGCTGGCGCGTTTATCGATGGCGATTTTTTCCGGCCAGTTTCTCGCGGCCTTTATGGCGAATCTGCCCGGCGGTTTCGTCAGCGCCTTTGCTGCCGCCGCGCTGTTAGCGGCAGTTAACGTTTTTGCCATGGGGAAAGTGGGGCGCTCGGTCACTGTATGATTTGATAATCGTGCGAAAAGTAACCGCACGCGCGAATCGGGCGCTGTGTGGCGCGAGGCGAGTTTTATCCACAGGATAACGCCGACTCTACGCACGGGGATTGTGGATAACCTTGAACGGTTTGGTTTTTTTCGTGGAAGATGGGCAGTTCAGCAGAAAAAAAGGGTTCACGCCGAACGTGAACCCTTAATGATTAAATACTGTGGCTGGCGACGTATCGGTGCGCACCCTACGAAAACCTTTCCAAACATCCTAAGGGTCGCCATTTATGGCGACCGTTTTACGCTTAACTGATAGCATTCACAAAGCGGCGCGTTATCTGCTGTGGACGCGTTATCGCGCCGCCTACCACCACCGCATGTGCCCCCAGCGCCAGACAATGCGCCGCCATTTCCGGGGTTTCAACATTCCCTTCTGCAATCACCGGCACCTTTACCACAGCTAAAACCTCACGCAGGAAACGGCAATCATCGGCGGCCAAATAGCAGCCTTGTGTTTCTGCGGTATAGCCGTGCAGCGTGGTGCCGACACAATCGAAACCTAATTCCGACGCCTGACGCGCTTCTTCCACCGTGGCGATATCAGCCATCAGCAGCAGTTGCGGATAGCGCTGGCGTATCGCCGCCACCAATGCCGGCAGTTGCAAATCGCCAGGACGCGTGTGCAGCGTGGCATCCAGCGCAATCATCGCCGGAT
>NZ_DAMBSA010000263.1:3970-6804 GCF_032054795.1 Pantoea sp. CTOTU49201 | reverse complement strand
GCCGGGCCGTGGGTGCTGGATATCGTTAATCAGGTAACGCACACCAAAAGCAGTCGCAACGTGCGGCTGGTCAAAGGCTCGCATATCATCGTGCCGAAATTCTGGGAAGGTCAGCAGGCGTATCTGGTGCAGAACACCGACAAGCGGGTGATTTTTATCAATCCGTATGAGGGCGATAAAGCGCTGATCGGCACCACCGATATTCCGTGGCAGGGCAAAGCGGAAGCGGTCACCGCCGACGACAGCGAGCAGCAATACCTGATCGATGTGGTGAATCGCTACTTCAAGGTGAAACTGCGCGCCAGCGATGTGATCACGCGCTTCTCTGGCGTGCGTCCGCTGTTTGATGATGGCAAAGGCAATCCATCGGCGGTGACCCGTGATTACGTGTTTGACCTCGACGATCAGCAAAACGCCCCGCTGCTGCATGTGTTTGGCGGCAAGATCACCACCTTCCGCAAGCTGGCTGAACACGCCATTCAGAAACTGTCACCGTTCTTCCCCAACATGGGCGCGGACTGGACGCGAGGCGCCACCTTACCGGGCGGCGATATGCCACACGCCGATTTCGACAGCTTCTTAGAGCAGGTTAAAGCGCGCTGGCCGTGGCTGCCGCAGCCGCTGCGCAAACACTATGCGCGGCTGTATGGCACGCGTATCGATAAGTTGATCGGTCACGCCAATGCGCTGGGCGATCTTGGCCGTCATTTTGGCGGGC
This sequence comes from Pantoea sp. CTOTU49201, assembly GCF_032054795.1. Taxonomy (NCBI): domain Bacteria; kingdom Pseudomonadati; phylum Pseudomonadota; class Gammaproteobacteria; order Enterobacterales; family Erwiniaceae; genus Pantoea; species Pantoea sp. CTOTU49201. The sequence goes on along the minus strand of NZ_DAMBSA010000263.1, from coordinate 6,086 downwards.
AGCTGTACGAAGCCGAGGTGCGCTATCTGGTGGAAAAAGAGTGGGCGCAACAGGCTGAAGATGTGTTGTGGCGTCGAACCAAGCATAAATTGCACCTCGATGACGCGCAGCAACAGGCGTTTACCCAATGGTTCAACGCCACCTTTGCTGCTCCCGCGCCGCTGCGTGCGCATGCCGGATAAGAGGTGAAACATGCCGTTAACGCTGTCACTGAATACCAATCCGCTGGTGAATCGCTTTGCCGATCCGCAGGATTTGATTAACACCGTGGCGCAGCAGATCCGCATTCGTGATGTGCAGCTCACCCATGAATTCATCAATCCCGGCTGGCCCGCTGCGACCATCACACGCATGACGCGCCTGATGCAGCAGGCGTTGCGCGCCACCGGCGTGCGTGTCACCTCCGGCATGACCGGGCCGTATGGTCGACTCAACCATTTTGGCCATCCTGATGTTGAAGTGCGCCGCTATTACGTCGACTGGTTTAAAACCTTCGCCGATATCACCGCTGAGCTGGGTGGCGACTCGGTGGGTTCGCAGTTCGCCATCTTTACTCAGCAGGATTTCAACGATGTTGCGCGCCGCGAAGCGCTGATCGATATCGCCATAGATTGTTGGGCCGATGTTGCCGAACACGCCAAAGCCGCCGGATTGAAATACCTGTTTTGGGAGCCGATGAGCGTGGGCCGCGAGTTTGGTGAAACCATTCCGGCCTGCTTAGCACTACAGCAGCGTTTAAGCGCCGCCTCGATGGCGCTGCCGATGTGGATGATGGCGGATATCGATCACGGTGATGTTACCTCCGCCGATTCGCGCGATTACGATCCCTATGCGTGGGCCGAAGCGGTGCCGCGTTATTCTCCGATTATCCATATTAAACAGAGCATGCTGGATAAAGGCGGACACAGACCTTTTACATTGCAGTACAATGCCGGCGGCCGCATTCAGCCCCAGCCGCTGCTGGACGCGCTGGCGCGCGGCGGTGCGCAGGATAATGAGATCTGCCTTGAACTGAGCTTTAAAGAGCGCGAGCCAACCGACAGCAAGGTGGTGGCTGAGATCGCCGAAAGCGTCGCCTTCTGGGCCGGGCATATTGATACCGGCGTGCAGGATCTGCATTTGTCTAATTAACAGGACGTATAAATAATGAAACCGGCACCAACCTCGACTGAACGCGACGAATCTCTGGCACTGCGTGCCGCCTGGCTACACTACGTCGGCGGTTTAACGCAGGCGGAAGTGGCGAAACGACTTGGGCTGCCGTCGGTGAAAACGCACCGCATGATTGCGCGCATGGTGGCGGAAGGCGCGGTTAAGGTGTCTATCGATGGCGATATCGTTGCCTGCGTCGCATTAGAAGATCGGCTGCGGGCGAAATTCGCGCTTAACTTCTGTCATGTCGCGCCCGATCTCGGTGAAGAAGGCTTGCCGGTGCGTGCGTTGGGTATGGCGGGCGCGGATTATCTGCGTAACCTGCTCACCGCGTCGCCTTCTACCACGCTAGGTCTGGGACATGGCCGCACCCTTTCCGCTGCCATCCACCAATTGCCGCGTATCGATGCGCCACATATGCGCTTTGTCTCGCTGCTCGGCTGTTTAACCCGCAACTACGCGCTCAATCCCCACGATGTCATGCATCGCATCGCCGAGAAAACCGGTGCGCAGGCTTACATGATGCCCGTGCCTTTCTTTGCGAATACTCAGGAAGATCGTGAAGTGTTATTAGCCCAGCGCGGCGTGAGCGAGGTGTTTGCCATGGCGGCGCAGAGTGAAGTCAAACTGGTGGGCATTGGCACCGTGGAACCCGCTGCTCAGTTGGTTGAAGCCGGCATGATTGATGAAGCGGAGATCAATGATATCTCCTCATCCGGAGCGGTCGGTGAACTGCTGGGCCACTTCTTCGATGCCAATGGGCAGATGATTCACACCAACCTGACGGCACGCACCTTGTCGGTGGATCTCGATCTTTCGCATCGTGCAGAGATTGTCGCCCTGGCGGGCGGCGCCAGCAAAGTTGCGGCGATTCGCGCCGTGCTGGCCAGCGGTCTGGTGACCGGTTTGATTACGGATGAAGTGACAGCGCAGGCATTGGTGGGTTGATCAGCAGTTTGTGAAT
>NZ_DAMBSA010000263.1:0-3960 GCF_032054795.1 Pantoea sp. CTOTU49201 | reverse complement strand
AATGGGTCACCATAAATGGCGACCCTACGAAACCACACTCACTTCCACGCCCTTCTCTCGCAGCGTTTTTTGATAGATCGCCTCCAGTTCGGCATCGGTGATCAGTTGTTTAAACGGCTGAAGCGGTGCCAGCGCAAAAGGATGAATCTGGCCAAACTTAGAGGAATCCGTCAACGCGATGGTGTGCGTGGGTTTTTCCATGATGGCGTTAACTACGTCACAGCGCAGCATGTCGCGGCCGGTAAAGCCGGTGACCGCATCCCAGCCATCAATGCCGATAAACGCCTTGTGGAAATTGAGGTGCTGAATACACAAACGCGTCAGCGGCCCCACCACCGATTCACTGCTTTTCTGGAACAGGCCGCCGAGGATGATCACATCACCGCCCTTTTCGCGCAGCAATCCGGCGATGTAATGGCTCACGGTAATGATGGTGATGTCGTTGCGTTCACTCAGTTCACGCGCCAGTAAGGCGTTGGTGCTGCCGCCTTCGATAAACACCGTTTCACCGCTGTTTACCAGCGACGCCGCGTATTCGGCCAATCGCTTTTTCACGGCGAAGCGGGTTTGCATACGCGCGCCGACGTCATCACTTTCTGGCGCCACGGCGGAACCGTGCACGCGGCGCAGAAAGCCACCTTTCTCGAGGAGATTGAGATCCTGACGCACGGTCACTTCCGAGACGCCGGTGGTGTGCGCCAGCTCATTAACGCTGACGCTGCCGCGCTCGCTAACCAATTGGATAATCTGCTGATGACGTGCGTTCATAACACCCGCTGCTGTGAAATTTTTGCCAAGCTTACCAGAAATTTAGCCCAATCCCAGACTGCGGCGACCGTTGACATTTAACGCATCAAGGGTGAAGCGATCGCGCCACTGCGTTTCATAATCCTCCTGCGGGAAATCGCCCGGCGATGCACCGGTGGCCAGCGCTTGCGCCACTTTGGTCGCGTAGGCGGCATTTTTCTCGCACAGCGGCGCGGCGGGAATGTACATCACATTGCCCCAGCCTTGCTGATCATCTACAGGCGCGACCGAATGGATCACATCGCAGTGCCACCATACCGAATCGCCGGCCTGCAGCGCGGGAATCGAACACAAGCCGTCAATCAGTTCCGGATGCCACTGTGCTGATACCGGCAACACTTTGCCCGGCGCGACACCGCACAACTCATCTTCGGGTACATCTTTCAACAACGGACGCAGTAACAAATAGGCCATCGCTTCCGGCACCGGCACCACATGCAGCAAGCCCTGACCAATCTGCATATCCGACAGCGCGGTCCAGCCCTGGAAGGTACGGAATACCGAGCACTTGGTGGTAGTCCCTGATTGATACTCATTCACTTCAGTGCGATGCGCCGCATCCCAGGGATCGTATTGATCAAACTGGTTGGTGAAAATTTTGCTGAACACCTGCTGATACGCCGGCAATAACCAACGCTCCAGCGCGCCTGAATCGGTGTGTGCGCCGAGACCTTTGGAGGTGGTGCCAGGCAAGCGGCGACGAATACGATCGGGATAAATAATGCTGACGTCAGGTTCAAACCAGCGTGTGCCGCGTGACTCAAAAGTCCACAAGCGATTGAGGAAAGATTGCGTCTGGGCCATGGCATCGCTTTGGCGCGCTGACATCTGCGCATCGCTCCAGTAAATCGGATAGATTTCTGGGCGTGACGCATCAAGGTTACCGAAGAAGTTATCGCCCGGCCCTCTATAGACGTTGTCGAAATCGTTGTCATCGAGATACTTGAGCATCGACTCATCCCACGCCAGCGCCTGTTCGCGGGGGAATGTCTGCTTCACCACCACACAACCGCGTCGACGGATATGATCCTTCACCTCATCACTGATGCGTCCCGCCGCAATATCCTGCTGGCTGACCTGCGGCCACGCGCTGCCGTTTTGCACCTCTTCCGCATGAGCGGCGGCAATTTCGCTGACGATTTTGCTTCTGACTTGTTCAAACAGACCTTCAACATCACCAATCTGCTCTCTCAGCACGCTTTTCATCAGACGGACGTTTTGTTTGAAATCATCAGGTTGTTGCAATGAAGTGAAAGTATTATTCATGACATGCTCCGATTCGTTAACTTTAGTATTTCATTCGAAACTAAATTACGCTTCACTCATAACAAATGCGCAGCAATAAACAATGCCACAAGCGCCGAATTCGGAGATTGATCACATTAAGGTTGAAAAATAGGTTTCAGGTGAAAGTGGCGACGAATTGAACGCCACCACTCAAAGATCAGGATTTTGACGTTTTCGGTAGCGCTTGCAGAATGGCATCCACGCACTGCTGCGCAGATAGCATTGCGCTATCAAGCTGCAGATGATCGCGTTCCCAGGCTTGATATTCGCGCTGTTCAACCGCCTGCCAATCCGGCAGCTTCAAGCCTTTAATATCGGAAGCGCGATTTTCGACGCGAAAGCGATGTTTGTTACGATCGGAACAGATCACTTCGACTTCCAGCAGCGGCGAGCCGCTTAACAAAGCGATATCGCGATAAGCATTGCGGATCAGTTGCAGGTCGTTAACCGAGTCGGTAATAACGGTGGAACCGAGCAGCAGATTATCGCGCGCCAATCCGTAGATGACGAAATACCCTTCCGGCCCGATGACTTTCTCACTCTCTTCACCCGATCGCAGCGCCTGTTCGATGGTATCGACGCGTAAATACACCGCGCCGAGCTGCTGCGCCAATAACCGCGCAATGGTGCTTTTGCCGGTGCCGGGTAATCCGCTAAAAGTGATGAGCATTCATTAATTCCTTGTCACATCGGTCGTTATGATTATTTATTCTGATAAAGATCCCAGCGGTTGCCGTAAATATCTTCGAACACGACCACTGTGCCATATTCTTCTTCGCGCGGCTCTTCACTGAAAGTAACGCCAATAGCTTTCATCTGGTTATAGTCACGCCAGAAGTCATCGGTTTGTAAAAACAGAAATACGCGGCCACCGCATTGATTTCCGATGGATTCTTTCTGTCGCTCATTGGAAGCCTGAGCGAGTAATAGATTGCAATCACTTTGCGGATTAGGGTTCACGACAACCCATCGTTTACCGGGTTGAGGTGTATCTTCAATTAAATGGAATCCCAGCTTCTGAGTGTAATATTCAATGGCGCGGTCATAATCATCCACGACAATTGCCACATATCCCATACAGCGCTTTTGCGTTCTCATGCTATTACTCCTTAGTAAAATACTGCCTTGCTCTGATAAGAGGTTTTTTTTCATTCAAACCTTTCACACACCTCAAATCCCGCCGTCTATTAAACACCATTTAAGTGAACGAAATCACAACTACGACTCATTGAATTAACAATTCCTTCACCTTTCGTCCTCCAGCACAGCTCCAGCGACTACGATCTCATCCTGGCGTACTGGATCTGGAGCATCTCATGGATAACATCAAAACCCGCGAACAACGCCTGAGCGCCCTGCGCCTGCGGTCATCGACACCGGTGTTGATTGTCGGCGGCGGCATCAACGGCATCAGCACGTTTCGCGAGTTGGCGTTGCAGGGCATTCCGGCGATTCTGGTGGAAAAAGGCGACTGGTGCCAGGCCGCCAGCGGCGCGCTTTCGCGCATGATTCATGGCGGTTTGCGGTATCTGGAAACCGGTGAGTTCACGCTGGTCAAAGAGTCGGTCACCGAGCGCGACCGCCTGCTGAAAAATGCCTCGCATTACGTCTTCCCCTTACGCACCACGGTGCCGATCGATAATCTCGCTGGCGGTTTAGTGAATGCTACGCGCCGTTTTCTGCGCCTGAGCGATAAACCGACGCGACGCGGTGCGTTGCTGATAAAAACCGGGCTCAGCCTGTATGACATCTACACCCGCCAATACGGATCGATGCCGAAGCATCAGGTGCGCAATGAGGCCGCCACGCGCGATCGCTGGCCGGGATTCGCGCCCTGGGTGAAATACAGCGCCAGCTATTACGATG
>NZ_DAMBSA010000262.1:0-6807 GCF_032054795.1 Pantoea sp. CTOTU49201 | reverse complement strand
TGCGTCGCTATGCGCTGGATGCGGCAATCCTCTTCAGCGATATCCTCACCATTCCTGATGCGATGGGACTTGGGCTCTACTTTGAGACCGGCGAAGGCCCACGTTTCTCCAATCCGATCACCTGCCGTGCGGATGTCGATAAGCTGCCGGTGCCGGATCCAGAGCAAGAACTCGGTTATGTGATGAACGCGGTGCGTACCATTCGTCACAACCTGAAAGGCGAAGTGCCGCTGATCGGTTTCTCCGGCAGCCCGTGGACGCTGGCAACCTATATGGTTGAAGGCGGCAGCAGCAAAGCCTTCACGAAAATCAAAAAGATGATGTACGCCGAGCCGCAAACCCTGCACAAGCTGCTGGATAAGCTGGCCGACAGCGTGATTCTTTATCTCAATGCGCAGATCAAAGCTGGCGCGCAGTCGATCATGGTGTTCGACACATGGGGCGGCGTGCTGACCGGACGCGACTATCGCGAATTCTCGCTCTATTACATGCATAAAATCGTCGATAGCGTGCTGCACGAGAACGAAGGTCGTCGCGTACCTATTACGCTGTTCACCAAAGGTGGCGGCCAATGGCTGGAAGCGCTAGCCGCGACCGGCTGTGATGCGCTGGGACTCGACTGGACCACCGATATCGCCGATGCGCGTCGTCGCGTAGGTGACAAAGTGGCGCTGCAGGGCAACATGGATCCTTCCATGCTGTATGCACCGCCTGCGCGCATCGAGCAGGAAGTGGCCGGGATTCTTGAAGGTTTTGGCGCGGGCGAAGGTCACGTGTTTAACCTGGGCCACGGCATCCATCCAGATGTGCCACCTGAGCATGCCGGTGCGTTTGTAGAAGCGGTGCATCGTCTGTCACGTCCTTATCATCAGGGCTGATGGTGGATTTAGCCGCACTACGCCAGGAACAGCTGCAACGCGCTGTTGATGTGGTGCGGCAGGATGATTTCGATGTGCTGCCGCCGCGCTTTATTGGTGGCGCCGACGTGGGTTTTGAACAGGGTGGTGAGATCACACGCGCTGCTCTGGTCATTCTCGAGTATCCATCCTTAACGCTGGTGGAACATCGGATTGCACGCGTGGCCACCACCATGCCTTATATTCCGGGCTTCTTATCCTTCCGCGAAATGCCGGCACTGCTGGAAGCCTGGCAGCAGCTCTCACACATGCCCGATCTGCTGTTTGTGGATGGTCACGGTATTTCCCATCCGCGTCGGCTTGGCGTAGCGGCGCATTTCGGTTCGCTGGTGGATGTGCCTACCATTGGCGTGGCGAAGAAGCGATTGTGTGGACGTTTTGCTGAGCTGGACGCTGAGCCAGGCAGTCGCCAGCCGCTGCTCGACAAAGGTGAACAGATTGGTTGGGTATGGCGCAGTAAAGCGCGCTGTAATCCGCTGTTTATCTCCACCGGCCATCGCGTCAGCATGGATAGCGCCTTGCATTGGGTGGAAGCCTGTACCGCAGGCTATCGTTTGCCGGAACCGACGCGTTGGGCGGATGCTGTCGCCTCAGGACGCCCGGCCTTTCTGCGCTGGCAAAATACGCCTTAACGCTGTTTGTGCCCGGCTTTTGCGGTACACTGCCGCCAGCTAACCTATTGAGAGTAAGTTTGATGTTACAGAATCCCGTCCATTTGCGTCTGGCGAAGCTTGAAAGCTGGCAGCATATGACTTTCATGGCCTGCCTGTGCGAGCGTATGTTCCCCAACTATTGGGCTTTCTGTCAGCAGACCGAATTCGCCGATCCGCAACTCTATCGCCGTATCCTCGATCTGATCTGGGAAAGCCTGACGGTCAAAGATGCCAAAATCAATTTCGACGGTCAGCTGGAGAAATTTGAAGCGGCGATCCCTGATGGTGATGATTTTGAGGTTTACGGTGTACATCCGGCGATTGATGCCTGCGTGGCATTAAGTGAACTGCTGCATGCACAGCTCAGCGGTGAAACGCTGGAGCACGCCGTTGAAGTCAGCCGTACATCGATCACCACCGTGGCGATTCTGGAAATGACGCAAGCCGGTCGCGAAATGACCGACGAAGAGCTGCGCGGAAATCAGGCGGTAATCGATGAATGGGACCTGCAGTGGGAGATTTTCCGCCTGCTGTCAGAGTGCGAAGAGCGCGACCTGGAATTGATTAAAGGCCTGCGTGCAGACCTGCGCGAAGCGGGAATCAGTAACATCGGTATACTTTTTCAGCAATAAGGCAAGAAAACGTGACTTCAGGCCCGAATTACCGCGCCTGGAGGCTTCACATCGGCCCCCTGTCTGGTCTACATTTGGGGGGCTGAAAATTGTGGCTATCGGTGCGTACCGGCTGAACAAGGCCTGAGAAGGGCTTTTCCCTCGCACTCGTTGCTTAGCAAGCGATAAATACACTTTAAGGATAACTTATGAACAAGACTCAACTGATTGATGTGATCGCAGAGAAAGCTGACCTGTCTAAAACCCAGGCTAAGACTGCGCTGGAATCTACCCTGGCTGCGATCACTGAGTCTCTGAAAGAAGGTGATGCTGTACAACTGGTTGGTTTTGGTACTTTTAAAGTGAACCACCGCGCTGAGCGTACCGGTCGCAACCCGCAGACTGGCAAAGAGATCAAAATTGCAGCGGCTAACGTGCCAGCGTTCGTTTCAGGCAAAGCTCTGAAAGACGCTGTTAAGTAAGTTTCCGCATTGCGGTTTAGCTTTAAAAGAGGGGGCGTTAGCGCCCCTTTTTGTTGCCGGGACCTGCCATGCTGAATTCAATTCCTCAGCGCGTGTGCGCCCTATTATTTGGTGCGCTGCTCACGGGCTGTAGCTCCACTCCTGATCTTCCCGCCTTTACGGCGAGCGGCTACCTGGCCGACCGCGGCACCGTGCGCATCTGGCGCAAGAATAGCGACCATCAAGTGGTTCATCTACGTACGGTCTTCACGCCCTTTAATGGCGATGCGATGGAAACCACTGATTACAACTGGCAGCAGCAGAAGCTGATTAGCGTCGAACGACGTGTCGCCGGTGCACAGCCGGACGATGTCACCTTACGCTTCGATCATCAGGGCAATCTCAATTTCATGCAGCGCCAGCTGGCGGGACGACGTGAAGCAGTCAGCGCTGATAGCGTTGAGCTGTATCGCTTCGATGCGCAGCGCATGCTGGATCAGAGCAATGCGTTGCTTGCAGGCCGCGTATTGCTGCGTCAGGGCCATTGGCTGGGCGGCAATCAGGTACGAGAGTGCGATGACAAGCTGGTGAATGCGGCCTTTGATCGCGACACGCTGTATACGCTAAGTCGCCAGCAGCAGAGCCAGTCTACGCCGTTGATGGTGTCGTGGCTGGAAGCGCCGGAAGGTGTGCAACTGCTACGTGCTACGCCGGATGACGAATGCAGTTGGCAGCCAAAAGAGAGCGATTTCTAGCAGGCGGATAAGAGAAGGGGCACATGCTGTGCCCCTTTGCGTACTTATTTGCGGTTAATGGCGCGGTAACCGATATCGCGGCGGCAGAAGCTGCCATCCCACGAAATATGCTGCGCCAGCGCATAAGCGTTCTTCTGCGCAGCGGCAACATCGTCGCCGAGCGCGGTCACGCACAGTACGCGACCGCCGTTGGTCACCACCAGATCGTCCTTCATGGTGGTGCCAGCGTGGAACACTTTGCCGTCCGGCACTTCTTCTAGCGGCAGACCGTGAATCTGATCGCCCGTGTTGTAATCGCCCGGATAACCACCCGCAGCTAACACAACGCCCAGCGAAGGACGTGGATCCCACTGCGAGGTTTGTCGATCCAGTTTGCCGTCTACAGCAGCCAGGCACAGCTCAACCAGATCCGACTGTAGACGCAACATGATCGGCTGAGTTTCCGGATCGCCAAAGCGGCAGTTAAACTCGATCACTTTAGGCTGACCGGCTTTATCGATCATCAAGCCTGCATACAGGAAACCGGTATAGATGTTGCCTTCAGCTTTCATACCGTTAACGGTTGGCCAGATAATCTGATCCATTACGCGCTGGTGGATCTCATCAGTTACCACTGGCGCCGGAGAATACGCGCCCATGCCGCCGGTGTTTGGACCGGTATCGCCATCGCCGACGCGCTTGTGATCCTGGCTGGTGGCCATCGGCAGCACATTGTTACCGTCGACCATCACGATAAAGCTGGCTTCTTCGCCATCAAGGAACTCTTCAATCACGATGCGGTGACCGGCATCGCCGAACGCATTGCCAGCCAGCATGTCTTGTACTGCAGCTTCTGCTTCAGCCAGTTCCATCGCCACGATCACGCCTTTACCGGCGGCCAGACCGTCAGCTTTAATGACGATCGGTGCGCCTTTCTCGCGCAGATAGGCCAGCGCAGGCTCCACTTCGGTGAAGTTCTGGTATTCGGCGGTTGGGATCTGCTGACGTGCCAGGAAATCTTTGGTGAACGCCTTTGAGCCTTCCAGCTGGGCAGCGGCTTGCGTTGGGCCAAAGATCTTCAGACCTGCAGCACGGAACGCATCAACCACACCAATCACCAGCGGCGCTTCCGGGCCAACGATAGTCAGATCGATCTTTTCCTGCTGAGCAAAAGCCAGCAGCGCGGGAACGTCGGTGGCGCTGATTGCCACGTTCTGCAGAGCCGGCTCGAGCGCGGTGCCCGCATTGCCTGGCGCGACAAACACTGTTTCGACCAATGGCGATTGTGCCGCTTTCCATGCCAGCGCGTGCTCACGTCCGCCATTACCAATCACTAAAATTTTCATCTGTACTGCTCCCAACAATTAATGGCGGAAATGACGCATGTCGGTGAAGATCATCGCGATGCCGTGCTCATCAGCGGCGGCAATCACTTCATCATCACGGATTGAACCGCCTGGCTGAATCACGCAGCTGATGCCGACAGCCGCTGCCGCGTCGATACCATCGCGGAACGGGAAGAATGCATCAGACGCCATCGCGGAGCCTTTCACTTCCAGACCTTCGTCACCCGCTTTGATGCCGGCAATTTTGGCTGAGTAAACGCGGCTCATCTGGCCGGCGCCAATGCCGATGGTCATATTGTCACGTGCATAGACGATGGCGTTGGATTTAACGAACTTCGCCACTTTCCAGCAGAACAGCGCATCACGCAGTTCCTGTTCCGTTGGCTGACGTTTGCTGACAACGCGCAGCTGGCTGGCATCGACCATGCCCAGATCGCGATCCTGAACCAGTACGCCGCCGTTAACGCGTTTGAAATCCAGCGCGGCAACACGACCTTGCCACTGACCACACACCAGAACGCGCACGTTCTGCTTGGCCGCGGTCACTTTCAATGCCGCTTCGCTGGCGGATGGCGCGATGATCACTTCAACAAACTGACGGCTGATGATCGCCTGTGCGGTGGCTTCGTCCAACTCGCGGTTGAAAGCGATGATGCCGCCGAAAGCAGAAGTGGGGTCAGTTTTGTAGGCACGTTCGTAAGCCTCAAGAATCGACCCGCCAACCGCCACGCCGCATGGGTTAGCGTGTTTAACGATCACGCAAGCGGCTTCGTCGAACTCTTTCACGCACTCGAGTGCGGCATCGGTATCGGCGATGTTGTTGTAAGAGAGCGCTTTGCCCTGAACCTGCTGCGCGGTGGCAACAGAAGCTTCAGCAACATTCTCTTCTATATAGAAGGCAGCATCCTGATGGCTGTTCTCGCCGTAACGCATATCCTGCTTCTTAATGAAGTTGAGGTTAAGCGTGCGCGGGAAGCGACCGGCCGGTTCTTTGCTGTCGCTGTGATAAGCCGGCACCAGGCTACCGAAGTAGTTGGCGATCATGCTGTCATAAGCGGCAGTGTGCTCGAAGGCTTTGATGGCCAGATCAAAACGCGTTTCCAGCGTGAGCGAGTTTTCGTTGGCATCCAGCTCGGCAATGATCGCCTCGTAATCGCTGCTCTTCACCACGATCGCCACGTCTTTATGGTTCTTCGCCGCTGAGCGAACCATGGTTGGGCCACCGATATCGATGTTCTCAACCGCATCAGCTAATGAGCAATCAGGTTTGGCAACGGTTTGTGCGAAGGGATACAGGTTGACGACCACCATGTCGATTGGGTTGATGGCGTGTTCAGCCATGATCGCATCATCCTGACCACGACGACCCAAAATGCCGCCATGCACTTTCGGGTGCAGCGTTTTGACGCGTCCATCCATCATTTCCGGGAAACCGGTGTAGTCAGAAACTTCGGTGACGGGCAGGCCCGCATCTGCCAGCAGACGTGCGGTACCGCCTGTGGAGAGCAGCTCAACACCACGACTGGAGAGTGCCTGAGCAAATTCGAGGATACCGGCTTTGTCAGAAACACTGAGTAGCGCGCGGCGTACAGGACGACGTTGTTGCATGGTGGTTTTATCCCTTGGCTTTGTTTCGCGTAAAAAAGAGCGTTACATCAAGCTTAGTGTCTCTCTTCTATATAGAAGGAAACGCTTGCCTCATGTAACGCCCCAAAAGGGGCATCCTTGACGTCGCCGGGCATTGTAGCGAAAACGTTTGCGTGATGCTCGCCTAAATTCATTTGTGCGGCAGAGTGTGGATAACACTGTGTGTAACTGCGTATAAGACGGGGTTTTGCTGTGGAATGCAGCGAACGGTTGTTTTTATTGAATTTAGCGGTTGCGCGCTGAGAACAACTCCCTATAATGCGCATCCATCAACACGGCACAACGGTTTACGGAATGCGGTGTTGATAAGGAAGATTCGATAAGAACTTCCGCCGGATGAAAACGCTGAAAAAAGTGTTTGACTCCGAAAGAGGAAAGCGTAATATACGCCACCTCGCGACAGACGGTTCAGCCGCTGTTCGCAACGCTCTTTAACAA
>NZ_DAMBSA010000261.1:1555-6815 GCF_032054795.1 Pantoea sp. CTOTU49201 | reverse complement strand
CCGTGCTCAGCATGCTCGGCTTTCTTGCCACGGATATGTATTTACCCGCCTTTGTCGATATGCAGCGTGATTTCGCTAGCGCACCTGGCACCATTAGCGCCAGCTTGAGTCTGTTTCTCGGCGGTTTTGCCTGTGCCCAGGTATTTTGGGGGCCGCTGTCGGATCGTTACGGCCGTAAGCCGATTCTGCTGGCGGGTTTAGCCATCTTCGCCCTCGGTTGTCTGGGGATGCTTTGGGTAACCGATGTCCGTGTGATGCTGGCGCTGCGTTTTGTGCAGGCGATTGGTGTGTGTGCGGCTGCGGTGAGCTGGCAGGCGCTGGTGGTGGATCACTATCCAAAAGCCAAAGCCAATAAAGTGTTTGCGACCATTATGCCGCTGGTTGCGCTGTCTCCGGCGCTGGCACCGCTGCTCGGCGCCTGGCTTATCGGCCACTTCCACTGGCGCAGCATCTTTATCACGCTAACGCTGGTTGCCGTAGTGTTGCTGATCGGTACGCTGCAGTTAACCTCGCCTAAGCGCGAGAAAGTTGCGTCAGGTAAACAACCCGGCTGGTTGACCTTGCTGGGTACGCGCGTCTACAGCGGTAACGTCTTGATCTACTCGGCGTGTTCGGCGAGTTTTTTTGCATGGCTGACGGGATCACCTTTCATTCTCGCCGCTGCTGGCTTGACGCCGGGTGATATTGGCCTGAGCTATATTCCGCAGACCATTGCGTTTCTGATTGGCGGATTTGGCTGCCGCACGCTGTTAAATCGCTATCAGGGCGCGCAACTGCTGCCGTGGTGGCTGGTGCTGTATAGCCTGAGCATCCTGAGTTTGTTTGTCATCGCCCTGATGCCATCAGCGCCGCTGTTTGTGCTGTTGATGCCTTTCTGCGGCATGGCGCTGGCCAATGGCGCGATCTATCCAATTGTGGTTGCCAGCGCATTAGCGCCCTTCCCGCACGCCACCGGTAAAGCCGCAGGATTGCAGAACTTATTCCAGTTGGGATTATGCTTTGTTGCCAGCCTGCTAGTCTCCACCGGCCTTGAACAGGCGCTGTTCAACACCACGTTAGTGATGGTCGCTACTGTGGTACTGGCGTGGGCGGGCTTTGTCTGCCAGCGATCGCTAAACGCACAAAGTGATATTGCCCACACTTCCCGTCCCTGCGAAGATAATCTCTAAGCCAACGATTTTCGTTAGCAAACTAACGATAACCCGTTGAATATTGACCCACGTGAGCATATACTCTGTGGGTCAGTAATTCTGTATTAAATCAATAATATAAATGTAATACCTTTAGCGACACTGTCGCGGGATGGCGTCTGCACATTATCCGGTGCGGCGACCCACTTTTCTGCTCAAATTCATACCTCTGTACTACGTCGTACAACGTCGGATTTCTGGCGCACGGATTTTCCGTGAGTTCTCTCACAGGTCTTGGGAAATTGGCTATTCTTTTTCTCAGGTTCAGATCGGAAGGTGATGGAGAAGCTATGAGTTCATCTGTTATAGAAGAAGTGAGCCTTGAAGAAAACCATTGGTATCGGATCGTCAATGAACTGCTAGAGCGGGCTGATATTGCAGTTAATGGCACTCGTCCCTGGGATATTCAGGTAAAGCATCCAGATTTTTTTAAACGCGTTCTCGAGGAAGGATCGCTCGGATTAGGTGAAAGTTACATGGATGGTTGGTGGGAGTGCGAACAGCTCGATATGTTCTTCCATCGCGTTTTAAAACACCATCTGGATAAACAATTACCCCGGCATTTTAAAGATACGTTGCGCATCGCCGCCGCGCGTCTCACTAATTTGCAATCAAAAAAACGCGCCTGGATTGTGGGTAAAGAGCATTACGACCTTGGTAATGATCTATTCTCACTGATGCTTGACCCTTATATGCAATATTCCTGCGGCTACTGGAAAGATGCTGATACCCTGGAAAACGCACAGCAGGCAAAACTGGATATGATTTGCCGCAAGTTGCAACTTGAACCGGGCATGACGCTATTGGATATCGGTTGTGGCTGGGGTGGACTGGCAGAATATGCTGCGCGCCATTATGGCGTCACGGTGCATGGCGTGACTATTTCGGCAGAGCAACAAAAACTGGCGCAACAACGCTGTGAAGGACTGGATGTCACTATATTACTGCAGGACTATCGCGACCTGAATAATCAATATGATCGCATCGTTTCTGTCGGTATGTTTGAACATGTCGGGCCGAAAAACTATGCCACTTATTTTGATGTTGCTGACCGCAACCTTAAACCAGACGGCATATTTTTGCTGCACACCATTGGTGCCCTTACTACAGATATGAATGTCGATCCGTGGATTGATAAATATATCTTCCCGAACGGCTGTTTGCCTTCTGTACGTCAAATCGCTGATGCCAGCGAGCCACATTTCGTCATGGAAGATTGGCATAACTTTGGCGCAGATTACGATACGACGTTAATGGCATGGTATGAACGTTTTCAGGCGGCGTGGCCGCAGCTGGCTGAGAAATATGGCGAACGTTTTAAACGGATGTTCGACTATTATCTCAACGCCTGCGCCGGTGCGTTTCGGGCTCGTGATATTCAGCTGTGGCAGGTGGTATTCAGTCGTGGCAAGGATGGCGGTTTACGCGTAGCGCGTTAATAAGCTTTCAAATGAATCAAGGCGCCGCATGGCGCCTTTTTTAACGGCATTATTCTGCGCTAGCAATCTGCGCCAGTGCAGCAGCTTCACGCTGCGCTAATACGCGCTCAACCGTTTCTACAATGGCCTGCGTGTGCGGATCAATTTCAATATTGACCTTATGACCAAACTTCTTCGCGCCTAAAGTGGTGCGCTCCAGCGTTTCCGGAATCAAATGCACACAGAATTTGCTTTTCGTCACGTCGCCAACGGTCAAACTAATTCCATCGATACCCACGAAACCTTTGTGCAGAATATATTTGATCTGCGTGGCGTCCTGTAATTTAAACCAGATTTCGCGGTTGTTTTCAGACTGGATGATTTTGCAGATTTCCGCCGTGGTCATAATATGGCCAGACATTAAATGGCCGCCAATTTCATCACTGAACTTCGCTGCACGCTCAATATTCACCACATCACCCACCTTTAATTCACCCAGGTTGGTAATGCGCAGTGTTTCTTTAATCAGATCGAAGCTGACCAAGTCGCCGTTAATCTCGGTCACGGTCAGGCAGCAGCCGTTGTGTGCCACCGATGCGCCCAGCGCCAGTCCCGGTAACAGATCCTCCGGTAAGCGCACAATATGGGTACGAAACAGATCTTTCTCTTCAATGCCGACAATTTCTGCCGTGCCTTGCACAATTCCAGTAAACATAATCTCAGCCTCTGCAAAGTTTGCGTCAGTTTATCACAGCTTGTCGGCGGCAGCTTAATTTGGCGGAGTTCAAACTTTACACAAATTGCTAAACAAAATGCGATCAACGTTTGGCGGAAGCCAGCGCTGCCGCTACACTATGCCGCGCATTCTTTGGGGATTTCGCCCCGCTCTCTTCTTTAATTAAGCAGGTGTAACGTGCAGAAGTATTTTACAGAAGCGCGTCAATTGCTGGCCCTCGCGATCCCGGTCATCCTTGCTCAGGTGGCCCAGACGGCGATGGGATTTGTAGATACTGTTATGGCCGGTGCGGTAAGCGCCACGGATATGGCCGCCGTTGCTGTCGGCACCTCTATCTGGCTTCCCGCCATTCTGTTTGGTCATGGTCTTCTACTGGCTTTGACGCCTACCGTTGCGCAACTCAACGGTTCAGGACGACGCGAACGCATCGCGGAACAAGTGCGCCAGGGATACTGGATGGCAATTTCCGTTGCGCTACTGATTATGGTTGTGCTGTGGAACGCCGGTTA
Organism: Pantoea sp. CTOTU49201; assembly: GCF_032054795.1. Classification (NCBI taxonomy): domain Bacteria; kingdom Pseudomonadati; phylum Pseudomonadota; class Gammaproteobacteria; order Enterobacterales; family Erwiniaceae; genus Pantoea; species Pantoea sp. CTOTU49201. The sequence goes on along the minus strand of NZ_DAMBSA010000261.1, from coordinate 2,962 downwards.
TCTGATTAACACCATGCATGACATCGATCCTGAATTGGCCGCTAAAGCCGAAGGATACCTGCATGCGTTGCTGTGGGGCGCACCGGGTTACCTGCTGTTCCAGGTGATGCGCAACCAATGCGAAGGTTTGTCGAAAACCAAACCGGCGATGCTGCTCGGTTTCCTCGGCCTGATGGTGAACATTCCGCTCAACTATGTCTTCATTTACGGCCATTTCGGTATGCCTGCCTTAGGCGGCGTCGGCTGCGGCGTGGCGACGGCATCGGTCTATTGGGTGATGTTCCTGGTGATGCGCTTCTGGGTGAAGCGCATGGCAAACATGCGCGATATTCGCATGAAAACGCGCTGGTCCGCACCGTCACGCGCAATTTTGTCACGCCTGTTTACGCTGGGTTTGCCAGTGGCGTTAGCGCTGTTCTTTGAAGTAACGCTGTTTGCCGTGGTGGCGCTGCTGGTATCACCGCTTGGCATCGTCAAAGTTGCCGGGCACCAGATTGCGCTTAACTTCAGCTCGTTGATGTTCGTGTTGCCGTTGTCGCTCGGCGTGGCCACCACCATTCGTGTCGGCTATCGACTCGGACAAGGTTCAGCCGAACAGGCGCGCGTTGCCGCGTGGACCGGGCAAGGCGTCGGCATCAGTATGGCGGCCATCACCGCGCTGTTTACCGTGATTTTCCGTCATGATATCGCTGCGCTGTATACCGCAAATCCTGAAGTGATTACGCTTGCGGCACAACTGATGCTGCTGGCGGCGATCTATCAGTTCTCAGATTCGATTCAGGTGATTGGCAGCGGCATTTTGCGAGGTTATAAAGACACACGCTCGATTTTCTTCATTACCTTTATCGCCTATTGGGTGCTGGGTTTGCCGGTGGGTTATGTACTGGCGATGACGGATTGGGTATTGCCGAAACTCGGTCCCGCCGGTTTCTGGTGTGGCTTTATTATCGGCCTGACCTCCGCAGCAGTGATGATGATTTGGCGCATCCGTCGTTTGCAGCGCCTGCCTGCGCAAGTGATTTTAGCGCGCGCCGCGCGCTAAGTGGCTGGTAACGGCGAAAAAAACGACGCATAGCACAGTTGCTGGTCAGTCGTAGGGGAAAATCACTTTTTCCCCTTGCCAGCATCACGGCCTGCCGTTAATATTCGTCCCCGCTGTCGCCCTGACAGCGTGTTGCGCTCTTAGCTCAGTTGGTTAGAGCACCACCTTGACATGGTGGGGGTCGATGGTTCGAGTCCATTAGAGCGCACCAAGTGCGTCCGTAGCTCAGTTGGTTAGAGCACCACCTTGACATGGTGGGGGTCGGTGGTTCGAGTCCACTCGGACGCACCACTATTCAAAAGATTCAAAATGCGCTCTTAGCTCAGTTGGTTAGAGCACCACCTTGACATGGTGGGGGTCGATGG
>NZ_DAMBSA010000261.1:0-1455 GCF_032054795.1 Pantoea sp. CTOTU49201 | reverse complement strand
TTCGAGTCCATTAGAGCGCACCACTCTGGTTTTATCTCCTTGCGCAACACCTTTTTCTTGATCTGCATCGTCTTTATCACGCCGCTTTTATATTGGTTTTCGCATACTTAGCGACTATACTATGCCGCGTTGTTCCACCTGAAAGGTTTCAGCGCTAACGTGCCTATGCAAACAACTCCAATGATTTGCGCAACACTGATCACTCAGTTCCCTCGCGTACTGCATAACTTCTCTGCACGCTTTGCTTTCGTCTCCTATTCTTATTTCTGTGAAATCCGTTCCAACACCATAAATATTCTCACTTCGGTGCCATGCGCATCGAATCCCGACCTTTATCATCCATCACAACTTATAGAAAACCTGACATGAAAAAGACCAAAATCGTTTGTACTATCGGTCCAAAAACCGAATCTGAAGAGATGCTGACCCAACTGCTGGAAGCGGGCATGAACGTGATGCGCCTGAACTTCTCGCACGGGGATTACGCTGAACACGGCCAACGCATCACCAACATGCGTGCCGTTATGGAAAAAACCGGTCGTCAGGCCGCTATTCTGCTGGACACCAAAGGTCCGGAAATTCGTACCATGAAACTGGAAGGCGGCAACGATGTGTCGTTGAAAGCCGGCCAGACCTTCACTTTCACCACCGATCAGTCGGTGATTGGTAACAGCGAACGTGTTGCCGTGACTTACGCTGGTTTCACTGAAGACCTGAAAATTGGTAACACTGTACTGGTCGACGATGGCTTGATCGGTATGCAGGTGACTGAAGTGACTGAGAACTCAGTGATCTGTAATGTCCTCAACAACGGCGATCTGGGTGAGAACAAAGGCGTTAACCTGCCAGGTGTCTCCATTCAGCTGCCTGCACTGGCGGAAAAAGACAAGCGCGACCTGATCTTTGGTTGCGAGCAGAACGTTGATTTCGTCGCCGCTTCGTTTATCCGTAAGCGCTCTGACGTGCTGGAAATCCGTGAGCACCTGAAAGCGCATGGCGGTGAGCACATTCAGATCATCTCGAAAATCGAGAACCAGGAAGGCCTGAACAACTTCGACGAGATCCTCGAAGCGTCAGACGGCATCATGGTTGCGCGTGGCGACCTCGGCGTTGAGATCCCAGTAGAAGAAGTGATCTTCGCGCAGAAGATGATGATCAAGAAATGTAATAAAGCACGCAAAGTGGTGATCACCGCGACGCAGATGCTGGATTCAATGATCAAAAACCCGCGCCCTACCCGCGCAGAAGCCGGCGATGTGGCTAACGCCATCCTCGATGGTACCGATGCGGTAATGCTGTCTGGTGAGAGTGCCAAGGGTCGCTATCCACTGGAGTCGGTCACCATCATGGCGACCATCTGTGAACGTACCGATCGCGTGATGAAATCCCGCATTGATTCACTGCAAGACTCACGCAAGCTGCGCATCACCGAAGCGGTATGTCGCGGTGCGGTTG
>NZ_DAMBSA010000260.1:0-6823 GCF_032054795.1 Pantoea sp. CTOTU49201 | reverse complement strand
CCTGCCAGCGCCAGCGTTTGACTCAGCTGCCAGCGCAGTTCATCCATCACCGGTTCGCCGGAAACCAGCGAACGACCAAAATTGAATTGCAGCAGATCGAATAGCCAGTGCAGCAACGCGCTGCCCTGCTGTAAAGAACCGCTCAATTCCTGCTGCACCAGCGCCACCGCGTTGGCATCCACACGATCGTAGCCATAACGCCCGCTGGCTATGCGCCACGCCATGTCGCCGGGCAAGGCCTGCACCAAAAACCAGGTGAGTAAACCGACCGCCAGCACCACGAATGCAGCCTGCGCTAAGCGCCAGCCTAAAAGCTTGATCATCATTGCTCCCACTGCATCTGGCGCAGACCAAAGTGACGCTCGAATGGATCGAGCGTGACGTTTTTCAACTTGCTGTTGATCGCGGCAGATTGCTGATACCAGGCAATCGGGATCACCGGCAAATCCTGCTGTAAGGAGGCGGTGATCAGGTTACGCGCCTGCGCACGTTCGGCCGCATCGTTGGATTGCGTTAAGGTGTGCAACGCTGCGCTGAAACCGGCTGGATGCCAGTTCATCACGCCCCAGTCGCCGCCCTTTTCCGCATAATCCTGCAGTAACGTGCCGGTTGGGTCAGGCGTGAGCGCAAAATTACGAGAAAACAGCGCCAGTTGCAGTCGATTGCTGTGATGCTGCGCTGGAATTTCGCTGGCGTTGGTGGAGTTGATCTTCACTTCAATACCGACTTTACGCAGCTGCTGCTGGATAACCATCGCCATCAGCGGCAGTTCGGGACGATCGGGGAACGTCAGCAGCGTCACACTGAATCGCTGGTCGTTGCGCGTTAACACGCCGTCCGCGCCTAATTTCCAGCCCGCCGCTTGCAGCTGTTGTGCCGCCAGTTGCGGATTGAACTGTAGCGGTTGCAGTGCGCTGTTGTGCCATTCGCCCATATTCGGCGGGAATAACTGACTGGCCGCACCCGGATAACGCAGCACCGCCATCGCCAGCGCGTTACGATCAATCGCCATGCTGATCGCAGCACGCACCGGCTGTTCAGCTAACAGCGGATCGCCCGCATTCAGTTTCAGCATTAACGTGCGCGGCACCGGAATAGCGGGCAGTTGCAGCGACGGCTTGCGCGCTAAACGCTGACGGCTGGCGGCATCCAGGTTGAAGACGTAATCCGCGTCACCGCTTTCCGCCAGCAAGGCGCGGGTTTCGGCGCGTCCGGAAGAGAGATAGCTTGCCGCCGCAATTGTCGGCTTTTCGCCCCAGTAATCGTCAAACCGTTTTACCGCCAAAGATTGCGGTGGCTGGAACGACGTCAGCATAAACGGCCCGCTGCCGATGATGCGAGTGATGTTGCCCTGCGCATCCCAACTGGCTAATGCCAGAATCTGGGAACGGCTTTCTGCTAACACCGAAAGTAGCGGCGTAAAAGGTTCGCGCAAGGTGATCGTGACGCGTTGCCCTTCCCCGCTGATAGCGGTGATTGGCGTTTTATCCAGCAAACCCGCTTTGCTGCGCGCGGTGTTAAGTGACTTCACCACCGCAGCCGCGTCGAGTGGCGATCCATCATGGAAACGCACGTTGGGACGAAGCTGCAATTGCCATTGCAAACCATCACTGGAAACCTGCCAGCTCTGCGCCAGCGCCGGAATGGGCTCCGCGCGTTGGTTCACTTCTACCAGCGTTTCCACCACATCCATACGCAACAAGATGTCGCCGGAGAGCGCCGGATCGGTGCCTTTGATTTCAAACGGTGCCGCAATGCGCACCGGTTTATCCTGATGTTCAGCCGCCATTGAGGCGTAAGAAGCCAGGCCTAACGCCGAAGCGATAAGCAAATTTTTCATTGATTTCATTATGATTTCCGACTGAAGCCGCTACATATTAAAAGAGTTAATTACGTTATAACATAACAATACACATTTCAACACAGATTGCCGGTGAAGATGGGTGATTGACGCTGCACGCAGAGCTTTGGCTGCGGTATGCTGAAAACGAACGTTTACTTTAAGGAGCAGCAGAGATGCCAGAAATTGTTGTGTATGCGGCGGAAGGTCGCACGATTGAGCAGAAGAAAAAGTTGTTGAGAGCCGTCACCGCAGCGGTGGCCGATTCGTTTGAGATCGACGCTAATTCGGTGACAGTTTCCATTATCGAAACGCCAAAACACCATAAGTCGAAAGGCGGCGTGCCGTTTGATGAGCGCTGAGTCGGGTATATGCATAAAAGCCCCAATGGGGCTTTTATTGTTTAGAGGATAAAGATGGCCGGCCCTTTATCTTCAATCGTGTTGAGAATGCGTAATGCCGCTTTGTTTGGCTTGCTTTCGTTGCGCTCCCACTTGGATACGCTTTCCACAGACATTCCGGTGGTTAACGCCAGGGCAGCTTGCGACATATTCCAGCGCAGTCGCACCGCTTTAATTTCTATGCCACTCATCGTACGTACTGGAGGAATGTTACGTGCTTCTATGGCAGCATTAATTTCGGCAACTGTTTCATCTTTCACTGCGCCAAGCTGGTTATAGCGTTGCGCCATGCTCTGAATTTTTTTTAAACGTCCAGTCATTACAGGTTACCTCAATTAACTCTTTTGCTTTAATTAACGCCTCGATTAGCTCGTCTGGCATAGCAATAAAAATCTCGCGCAATGCTGCAATATGCATCAATTTCATCGTCTTCTAACTCTTTACCTTTCTTCTTCGAAAGCTGGCTTTTTAAATACATATCAAAGAAGTAAAGATTTTTCCCATCATTGAAAAATACTATGCAGCGCGCACCATCAGAAGCACCGACGCCTGGTAAACCGACTCGCTTCTTATAAGTAAATCGGCCCAGGCAATCGCCATGAAGTCCGGCGAAAATGGACATCGCTGCCTTACACAAAATTTTATCGTTGATGCGTGCTCTTAGACGCTCTTCCTGAAATTCTGGCGTGAGATAAATCCCCATGGTCGCTTCCTTGCCACTTTTTCATCCGTAAGGATTACTATAGTCTTGCTTACGGGTAAGGTCAATTTTTATGCATTTGCTGGCGTATCCCAATAGCCTAAAACTCAGTATCATAGACGTTCTGCCGCTTACCAGAATGAGTGAACCCGCCCGCTATGACCGACCAAACTGCACTATTTTCGCGGCTGACTTCTACCCTTGCCGATGACAGCCGCACGCCGCTGTACAAACGCTTCGCCACTGCCATTAAAGATGCGGTGCGCGATGGCGTATTAGTGCATGAAGAGATCCTGCCGAGTGAGCGTGATTTCAGCCAGTCGCTGAGCATTTCGCGCATTACCGTGCGTAAAGCCATGGATGCGCTGGAAAAAGAGGGCGTGGTGTTGCGTTCTCGTGGCTACGGCACGCAGATCTGCAGCCAGTTCGAGTATTCGCTTAAAGAGCCGAAAGGCTTGTCGCAACAAGCGGTATTACGCGGTAAAAAGCCTGACACCGTGTGGATTAACAAAAGCAAAATCCATTGCGACGCAGAAATCGCCGAAAAGCTGGGATTGAGTAAAGGCAGCGACGTGTATTTGCTGAAGCGTATTCGCTATGTCGATCAGCAAGCGGTGTCGGTTGAAGAATCCTGGGTGCCGGCGCGCTATATTGCCGATGCAGACGAGATTGGCATTTCGCTGTACGACTATTTCCACCAGCAGCAAATTCTGCCGGTTACGTCACAAAGCAGAGTGAGTGCTCGCATGCCTGATGAGGCGCTCCAGCAGCAGATCGCCCTACCCGACAATGTGCCTGTTTTGGTGATCAAGCAGCTGGCGTTAGATGCGCAGGGCAATCCGCTGGAGTACAGCATTAGCTACTGTCGTAGCGATATGTATGTGTTTATTGCGGAGTAAGGCGCTGCTGCCAATAAGCCGTTAACGTGGCGCGATCGGGCGCGCAATCACCGCCGCGCTGTGACACCACATATGACGCCACCGCGTTGCCCAACGCCACGCTTTCCGCCAGCGACCAACCCGACGCCAATCCCGCCAATAATCCTCCCGCGTGGCTGTCGCCTGCTCCGATGGTATCGACCACTTTTGTCGGCAGCGCCGGTATCCAGCCTTGCGTATCCGCGTCAACGAAACCCGCGCCTTCGCTATCAAGTCGCACCACCATCGCGCCACCAAAACGCTGTTGCCAGCGCGTCATTAACTGGTGCGCATCAAAGGGTTCTGTTTGATTCAAACGCTCATGCCACAGCAGTTCGGCTTCCTGCCTGTTCACTGTAATCAGTGGATGGCGCGCCATAATGCGTTCAAATTGCACGTCGCCGATATCCGCCAGACGCGGACCGAAATCCACCAGCAGCTGATACGGCTGGCTTTGCTGCTCCAGCCAGTCGATCAGCACATCACCGCTTTTGCTGGTGAGCTGATAGCCGGAAAGGTAGATCCAGCGATTAGCTGGCTGTGGCAACGTGTCGAGCAGCGCCGCATCCCACTGATTTTCCACGCCACTCACTGACAGAAAAGTGCGCTCGCCATCGGGTTCCACTAACGCCAAACACCAGCCGTTATCGCCTTTCGCGGTTTCCAACATGCTGTGAATGCCATATTCCGTCAGCTTCTGCCGCACAATGCTCGCCCAAGTGCCGTTACCGAGCGGCAGCGCGTTGATGGACGGGATGCCAAGCCGGTGTAGCGCAATCGCCACATTCAACGCGCAGCCGCCCACGTTGACGCCCTGCTGGTGGAGCTCAATATCGCTGCCACGATGTGGCAACGAGTAAGCATCGGCAATCACATCAACCACCGCCGCGCCAATCACGCATACCGGCAGACGGCCTTCGAGTCTCTTCAGATCATCAGGCGTCAGCATAAGCGGCCTCACGCTGCTGGCGGAAACGGGTGAATGCGGCGCTGTAGCGAGTGAAATCCAGCGCGTTAGCGGCATCCAGCTCGGCTTTCAAGGCAACATCAATGCTGTCGATACCGTGTAGCGCGCCGCAAATCGCCACCGCCATCGCGCCGATGGTATCGGTATCGCCGCCGAGGTTAGCGCAGAGGATCGCGCAGCGGTTCGGATCGGTTTCAGCTAACTCCACCATCGCAATCGCCGCCGGTACCGATTCAATGGTGCTGGTGCCGGTGCCAACCAGATCGTAAATCTGCTGCATGGTGGATTCCACGCCCCTGCCCTGCGCAACAACGTTCAACGCCAGTTCGAGGCGTGCTGCCATTGATGCGCTAAAGGTGGTAACACGCTTTTCCTGCGCCGCGCGTGCAATCGCTGGAAGTTCATCGCGGATCGTTGCCCAGCTGGCTCCATCAATAGCGCGCGAAACCGCCCACGCAATCACCGTCGCGCCGGCAATCGCGACATCCGATTTATGCGTTGGGCTTGATGCCAGCGCGACGGCATCAATGAAAGCGGATAAGTCGCGTGCTGGCAGCAGACAACCGAGCGGTGACACACGCATCGCGGCGCCGTTGGTCATGCCGTTATTTTCCAGCTGTGACACTGGCGTGCCAGCTTTCATCGCGTTGAGCGCGATTTTTGAGGTCGGTCCAAGCACATTTTTGTTAAAGGCATCAAACGACTCGGCCCACTGCAAAATATTCGCGCCGATGGTTTCCGCGTTGATTTCGCCATCATGAGAGACGATCGCATCAGCCAATGCCAGTGCCATGGACGTGTCATCGGTAAAGGCCGCCCGGCCAAAGTAGCAGGCGGCATTGTTTTCAACCGGGCCAGGCAGGAAGCGATCGATCCAGCCAAAGTGCTGTTTCACGCGCGATCGTGGCCACAGTTCCGATGGCATGCCCATCGCATCGCCCAGCGCCTGGCCGTAAAACGCGCCTAAAATCCGTTTTTCTTGCGTTGTCATCGTCATGGTGAAATCCCTTATTTATGGCTGTCAGCGGTTGCTGAGTTATCGAAAGCGGTAAGTTCATCGCTGCGTTTTTTACCGTCGCGGAACAGGACGATAAAGGCGATGGTAATAATGACGATCATCACGCTGCCAAACATCCACATGCCGGCCCAGTTGAAAGTCTGCCCGTTGCGGGGTTGGTAGTAGGCAAACATTTCCTGCATCAGGTAGCCACCAAGGCGGTAACCAAGCAGGCTGCCGATGCCCTGACAGGCCAGCGTGATCAGCCCTTGCGCGGCATTACGCATCGCCACTGGCGCTTTCTTATCAACGTAGATGTAAGCGGTGATGAAGTAGAAATCGTAGCTGACGCCGTGCAGCAGAATGCCCATGAATAGCAAGCCATACGTCAGCATGTTTTGATCGCCGCCGAACACGAAGAACACATAGCGCAACGCGGCGGTGGTTAATCCCAGCAGCAGCACTTTGCCGATGCCAAAGCGTTTAATGAAGAACGGCAGCGCCAGCAGGAAGAAGATTTCCGAAACCTGACCGAGCGTCATCCAGCCGGTGGCATGCGGCAAGCCGACTTCCGTCAGATAGCCTTCGGCAAAGATGTAATAAAACGCCAGCGGCATGCTGAACAGGAAGGAGCAGACGAAGAACACGAGGAAGCTGCGATCCTTCAGCAGATGCAGCGCATCCAGGCCAAGCGCGACGCGCAGGCTGAATTTGCCGGTGCTTTTCGGCTCTGTCGCGGGTAACGTCAGGGCAAAAATGCCGAGTAACAGCGAGCTTGCCGCAGTGATCAATAACGGCACGTTGCTGGCTGAAATATCGCCATAGCCCAGCAGCGGCGGCAGGAAACCACAAACGATGCCGGACGCGATCCAGCCAAGGGTGCCCATAACGCGAATGCGTGGGTAATCACGCTCCACATCCGCGACGTGCGAAAACGCGATGCTATTGGTTAAGGCAATGGTTGGCATGTAAGTGAGCGCATACAGCAATAACAGCGGGAA
>NZ_DAMBSA010000259.1:0-6906 GCF_032054795.1 Pantoea sp. CTOTU49201 | reverse complement strand
GATCACGTGCGGATTATTAATTTTCACGCCGTTTGCGCGGTAAATATCCATAATCGCGTTGAGTCGCTCTTCGTCGCGATAACGCACCAGCGGCAATCCGCTACAGGTAATGGTGCCGTTCATGTCGCGTAAGAATTCAATGTGCGACATCACCTCATCGGACAATTGCGATTCTAAAGCGACAGCCTGCTGCTGATAGTTATCCGCCGCATAGGCGGTTTGCAGGTAGGTCAGCGTCTTGTCGATTTTCAACGCCTGCAGCGTGGTGTGATTCCAGCAATACTCGATCAGCGAATGGCCGCTGTTTTCCCCTTCGGCAAAATGCAGCGCGTTGCGTCCCGCATGTTGGCTAAGAAGTGCAGGTAACAATCCATCGCTTTCGCTGCCAACCACAGAAATTACGCCATGTTTACCCGCCACATCGGCATCGGCCAGATCGCTGAAGTAATCGAGCACTGGCGCAGCAAATACCGCAATCTGTCGTTTCACCATGCCCGGCGAACGCGCCAGTGCATCGGCAAAGGCCATCGCCGCCGCGAAATCGTTAAAGATATCCAGACGTTCAATCCAGTCGTGACGCGGCGCCAGCGCCAGTTCGATCTCCAGCACAATGCCGTTGCTGCCGTATGCGTGATGCAGCAGCAGCGCATCGGGTGCCTGCAACGTGATAATGCGCGGCGTTTCTTCCATGGTCATCAGGCGCACTGAAAGCACGTTGCCTGGCGCAGCCAGCGGACCGTAATTGATAGAACCCACGCCGCCAAATCCGCCGCCAAACAGGCCGCCAAGCGTCGCCAGTTTCCATGTGGACGGCATGCAGCGCAGCTCCCAGCCAAGTGGACGCGTATGCGCTTCCAGATCGCCGAGCCGAATCCCCGCCTGCGCGCGCACCGTGCCGTTACCGACGGCAGTAACGGCGTTGAGACGCGTCATATCGACCATCACGCCACCGTGCAGCGGAATCAGCTGCCCGTAATTGCCGGTGCCGCCGCCACGCAGGTTGAGCGGCACGCGCTGTTTAGTACAGGCCGCGACGATCAGTGCCAGCTCGTGCTCATCACGCGGACGCACCGCTAGCTCGGCAAACTTCTCTTCCAGCTGCGGTTTCAGTACCGGGCTGAACCAGTGGAAATCGCGTGACAGACGTTTGACCTTCGGCGCTTCTTTAATCCAGTCAAGTTCAGGCAACGCCGCGACCAGCGCCGCCAGTGCAGACTGGCGATCGGAATCAGACATGTTTTAATCCTGTGGTAAAAGGGGATCACGTAGGGTCGCCATTCATGGCGACCTTCTCAATCCAGGTCGCCATGAATGGCGACCCTACGATGTTAGTTGGGGCTTAATTCACTCTCATGCCACGCCGCCAGCACGCGGCGCGTCAGCCACGACATCAGCGCGAACAGCAGAAAACCTGCCAGTGAAATTAGCAGCAGCGCAGCAAACATCAGTGGGATATTGAGCTGATAACCGGCCTGCAAAATCTGGTACGCCAGCCCGGTATCGGTACCGCCGGTGCCAGCGACAAACTCGGCCACAACCGCGCCAATCAGCGACAAGCCGCTGGAGATGCGCAGCGCGCCGAAGAAGTACGGCAGCGCCGAAGGAATACGCAGGCGCAGCAGAATCTGCATGCGTGACGCGTGATTGAGGCGGAAGTAGCTCAGCAACCCCGGCGACACGCTGCGCAGACCTTGCGTGGTATTGGAAATTATTGGAAACACCGCCATCAAGGTGGCACACACCACCAGCGACAGCGTGGTGTCTTTTACCCAGATGATGATCAGCGGCGCGATGGCGACAATCGGCGTCACCTGCAGGAACACGATGTAGGGAAAAAGGGCGGTTTCAATAAAGCGATTTTGCACCAGCAGAAATGCCACAATCGAGCCGATAACGATTGCCACCGCGAAGGAAATTACGGTGATTTTCAGCGTGTAGAGCAACGACATAAACAGCGTTGGGAAGTTCTGCACCAGGCTTTGCGCCACCACTAACGGCGACGGCACCAGAAACACCGGCACCTTGAAGGTGGTGACCAGAAACTGCCACAGCAGCAGCATGGCGACCGCGACGATGGCAGGAAACAGCCACTGCTGAAATTGACGATGGGCCGCTAACGGTTTCATCATTAACTCTCCTTGCTCGCTGCCAGCAGGCCGCGTTGCAGCTGTTGCGCATAGTGCGTGAAATCCTGGCTGACGCGGAACTCATCGTCGCGCGGCAGCGCCGTTTCAATGCGAATGTCATCCACCACGCGTCCGGGGCGCGCCGCCATCATAATTACCCGCTGCGACAGAAATACCGCTTCCTGAATCGAGTGGGTGACAAACACCACCGTCAGCTTCTGCTCCTGCCACAAATCCAGCAGATCGCTGTCCAGTTTGTTGCGGGTGATTTCATCCAGCGCGCCAAACGGCTCATCCATTAGCAGCACTTTCGGACGCGTAACCAGGCTGCGCGCAATGGATACGCGCATCTGCATGCCGCCGGAAAGCTCGCGCGGCAGCACGTGACCAAACTGGTCGAGGCCTACCAATTCAAGGATCTCGCGCACGCGGGTATCCGCTTCGGCACGCGGCACGCCCGCCAAATCGAGCGGCAGACGCACATTTTTGTGCACGTTGCTCCACGGCATCAGCGTCGCTTCCTGAAACACAAACGATAGCGGCAGATCGCGTTGATTTTCCCGCCGATCGCGGCGAAACAGCATTAACTTGCCATCGGTGGGCTCAATCAGTCCGGCGATCATTTTCAGCAAGGTACTTTTGCCGCAACCGGACGGGCCAAGCAGCGAGACAAATTCGCCCTGACGAATAGTGAGATCGACCGGCAGCAGCGCGCGCGTGCCGTTGGGATAGATTTTCTCCGCTGACAGCACCTCAATCGCCGGTGGCGCCGCAGAACGCGGCACCGCTTGCGCATCGGGATGCAGCAGCGTCAGATGGCTGGCTGTATTCATGGCAGAACCTTGACGTCTTGGATGAATTTAAGCGTGTAGCTGCCGTCAAACGGCACTTTGGCAGGATCGATCAGTTTGGTATCGACCAGCAGCTGCCAGGTTTGCTTGAGGCGCGCCTCGGTTATGATGCCGATGCCGCCGGTTTGTGCATCGCCGCCGGTCAGCATCTGGTATTTCTTCATCTGCGCGATGCCGAAAGCGATCTGTTCATCGCTCATCTGCGGGTTCTCTTTCTTGATAAGCACGTTGCCAGCGGCTGGATCCTGCAGATAGTTTTTCCAGCCCTGCATCGATGCCTTCACAAACGCCGCCACCGCTGCCGGACGTTTCTCAATGGTCGATTTCATGCAGACGATGCTGTTGCCGTACGGCGGATAGCCCCAATCGCTGATCGGATAGACATTGGCCTGCGCATTGGCTTTCTGCACCGCAAAAGGCTCGGAGGTGATGTAGCCTTGCTGCACCAGATTTTTATCGGCGAGGAACGGCTGAATGCTGAAGGTGTACGGACGCACGCGGGCGTTTTTCAGGTTAAGCGCGCTCTGCGCCCACGGCCAATATGAGGTGTAGGCTTCCGCCGCCAGCAGGAAGGTTTTGCCCTGCAAATCGGCCTGATTTTTCACATCCGGATGAGTGAGAAAGGCAATCGCCGAGTGCTGGAAGGTGGTGGCAACCGGCATCGCTTCAACGCCTTGCTGCCAGATTTCCAGCGCCTGCATGTTATCGCTGATGATGCAGTCGGCCTGACCGGCCGCCATCAACTGCATGGTATGCACCTGCGGACCGCCCATCTTGATGGTGACGTCGAGACCGGCATCGCGATAGAGATTCTGCGCCTGCGCCTGGTAGAAACCGCCGTGTTCGGCCTGCGCATACCAGTTGGTCATAAAGGTGAATTTCTCCGCCGCCATGCTCGGGGCCGAGAGTGCCAGCGCAAGTGCGGCCACAGTGCTCAATGTTTTTTTCATCGTTATTCCCTAGCGAGGTGTTAAAAAGGCGGCGGCGTCGTTGTGGTCTAATACTTTGCCTTGCCATTGGCCGGTGCCCCACGCCGGTTCGGCGCGCGTTACCCATGTCATCTGATGCACTTCGGTGATCACCTGCGCCCAGCTTTCTGCCAGCGAATCGAGGATCGCCGCGCCTTGTTCGGGCGTAGATGGCAAAGGATCGCCAATCACACCGCTTGGACCGAAATCGTAGGACGCCCATGCCGCCATCGGTTTGTTGGTCGAAAGCGTCGGGCAGGGGAATTCCGGTGGATAGTTGGCGACGGCTTTGTCCATTTGCACGGTATCGGGTGCCAGCGCCAGCATCAGCGCGGTTTCCGCATGTCCCGCGTGCATCGCCATCTGCCGCTCTTTGTCATCCATAAAGCTTTCAGCGCAGTTCGGCACTTTGAAGGTGTCCTGCATGATGATGATCATGTCGCCGTGGCGCAGACGCAGCTCGCGCGCCGCCATCTGCAACGGCTGCGGCTGGCCGCCGTGGCCGTTAACCATCAGAAATTTGCGGAAACCGGCGCGATAGAGTGATTCGCCAATCTCCAGAATGGTGTGCAGCAGGGTTTCGCCGGTCAGCGTCAACGTGCCGGGAAAATGCAGGTGCTCATCCGATTTGCCGTAAGTGATCGGCGGGATGGCGTAAGCGGGGATCGCCGCCGGTAAGCGCGCCAGCGCATGGCCAACCACGCCGGAAGCGATCACGCTATCCACCGCGCACGGCAGATGCGGGCCGTGCTGCTCAATCGCGCCGGTCGGCAACACGATCACGGTGTTGGCTTTATTCTCCAGCGTGGCGATGTCGGTCCAGCTCAGGTACGGCAAAAAGCGGTTTGCCGGAATATAACCATGCAACATTTCAACTCCTCGTGTTATTGCGGCAACCACGCCGTGGCTTCAACTTCAATTAAGACGTCCGGACTCGGCAGCATTTCGCTGACCTGCACCACGGTGGAAACCGGCGGTGCATCGGGGAAAAATTGCTTACGCACCCGGCTGTAATGGGGGAAATGGTCGAGGTTGCGAAAGTACTGCACCAGTTTGAAGACATCGCTCATCTGGCCGCCCGCGCTTTCGATGGTGGCGCGGATGCTCTCCAGCACGTACCAGCTCTGCGCCAGAATCGGTCCCTCTTTAATGTCGGTGGAGAACTCGCCGGTGCGGCCAAGCAGTTGTTGCGCCGCTGCGGGAATGTCGTCGTAGCCGCGCACAATGGTGGCGGTTTGTGGGTTCACCGGAATAATGCCGGAGAGGAAAATGAAGTCGCCCGCGCGTCGCCACGCGGCATATTTCGCCAGCGGTTGTCCCGCTCCTGCATCAAGCGCCATCTGTTGTTTCTCCATAACGCACACCCATTTTCAGCCGATAACGCTGACGTTGCCGTAACGGCCAGCTCGCCACATCGGCATCCGGAAAGATCACTAAATCATTCGCCAGCAGCGCGTGACGTTGGCAGATCAGCGCTGAAGCCTGATCAAATGCCGCGCCCAGTTGCAGGCTCAGCAAGCCGCTAAACAGCGTATCAAGCGGGTCGTAGCTGCCAAACGGGCAGAACGCGTCCTGCACATTGTCAGCGCCGAGCAGCAGCGGAATGCCAAGCGCCTGCGCCTCTTTCACCAGCGTTAACCCGCGCAAACGCGGCGTACGGCCAGCCACCGCATCCTGCAGCAGCAGATTGGTGAGCGGCAGCGCAATCAACGTCACATTGTGTTGAGCCAGCACGGCAAGAATCTGTTGCGCATCATCCTGTTGCGACAGCGCGCAGCTGTGGCTGCAAGTGATCGCGCCGCTAAACGGATGCTGCTGCAAATAGTGCGCCAGCCAGCGTAATCCCTGCGCCTCGACGTTAAGTTCTTCATCAATATGCAGATCGATATCCAGCTGCCACAGTTCGGCGGCCTGCATCAGATGCTGAAAAGCCTGCGCATCCCAGTTGCTGCTGTGAATAAAGCCGCCTAACAGCGCGCCGGGGCCGCTGGTCGCGACTTGCGCGGCGATATGCTGCGCATCACTGGCATCGGCGAAAAAGGTCAGTGGCGCGAGGGCGACACGTTCAATGCTGCACAGCGGATGGTGCAAATCGCCAATCACTTGCCACGCTAACGGTGCATCAACGGAAAACCAGTCGATGTGGGTGCGCAGCAAACCAACGCCGGCTTCCACCGCCCAGCGCAGCGCCTGGCTGGCGCGCTGCCGCAAATCCTCGGCGTTCCAGTGCGCGCGGTCCTGATGCATGGCGGCAATCGCTGCCAATAAACCAGGCTGTTGTGCCGGGCTGCGCTGGATGGTGAAGGTTTTGTCCAGATGCGCGTGCGGCTCGATAAACGCGGGCAGCGCCAGCGCGCCATTGAGCGGCAGATAATCAGCGGGTGCTGCTGCGCTGTCGGGTTCGAATTGCAGGCCAGCAGCGTGGAAATGTAAGGTCGCCAGCTGCGGTTGATTGTTGGTTTCAGGCCAGTTTTCTGGCAGCAGCCAGCGGGGTAAACGTGCGCCGGTCGCTCCTGGATAGCCGCTCATAGATCCAGTACCAATAATGGTGAACGCGCGCGTGAGCAGCACAACACGATGCAATCATTGGCCGCGCGCTCTTGCTTACTCAGTACCTCATCACGGTGATCCGGTTCGCCCGCTAATACGCCGGTGATACAGGAACCACACATGCCTTGCTCGCAGGAAAGCGGCAATTCGATACCTGCATTCTCAAGCACTTCAGCGATAGTTTGTTGCGCGCCCACGGCAAACCGTGCGCCGGAGGAGGCGATCTCCACCTCGAACGCACCGCCTGCCATCACTGTTGCTGTGGGTTGGAAGCGCTCGCTGTGCAGCTGTGCTGCGGACCAGCCGTGTTGTAAAGCAAGCTGCTGCAGATGATCCATAAAACCTGCCGGACCGCAGAACACCAATGCTGCGTTATCTGGCTTAGTGAGATCGTCGGGAACCTGCTGGCGT
>NZ_DAMBSA010000258.1:2168-6925 GCF_032054795.1 Pantoea sp. CTOTU49201 | reverse complement strand
AACCGCCGACCCCCTCCTTGTAAGGGAGATGCTCTACCAACTGAGCTAATCACCCCCGCTGTGTGGAGTCGCATTATAGGGATCCTTCAAAGTGAGTCAACGGTTTTTAAAACTTAAATGTGCGTTCGCTTTAAAAATAATCATCGTGGGGCGCTTTTCGCCAATGTGCTGGTTTTATTAGCAGAAAAGCGCACAGCAAACCGGGATGCCACCGCGACAATCATTGAGGAATCAGCCTCACCTGCTAGAATGTGCGCACTGTTTTTTCGCGTTAACCCGTTTTTTTGTCATCCAGACAATGAAACCTGCGCATTTAAGGCAATGCTGAATGAAAATCAAAACTCGCTTCGCACCCAGCCCAACGGGCTATCTGCACGTAGGCGGTGCTCGTACTGCTCTTTACTCCTGGCTTTATGCTCGCCATAACAAGGGCGAATTTGTTCTGCGTATCGAAGATACCGATCTGGAGCGTTCCACACCGGAAGCCATTGAAGCCATCATGGATGGTATGAACTGGCTGAGCCTTAACTGGGATGAAGGTCCGTATTATCAGACCAAGCGTTTTGATCGCTATAACGCGGTGATCGACGACATGCTGGAAGCGGGCACGGCTTATAAATGCTACTGCAGTAAAGAACGTCTTGATGCGCTGCGTGAAGAGCAGATGGAAAAAGGCGAAAAGCCGCGTTATGACGGCCGCTGCCGCGACAGCCATGAACATCACGCTGCTGATGAGCCGTGCGTGGTGCGCTTCCGCAACCCGCAGGATGGTTCTGTCATCTTTGACGATCAGATTCGTGGCCCGATTGAATTCAGCAACCAGGAACTGGATGACCTGATCATTCGTCGTACCGACGGTTCGCCAACCTACAACTTCTGTGTAGTAGTGGATGACTGGGATATGGGTATCACTCACGTGATTCGTGGTGAAGACCATATCAACAACACGCCACGCCAGATCAACATCCTGAAAGCGATCGGTGCAGAAGTGCCAACCTACGCGCACGTCTCGATGATCCTTGGCGATGACAGTAAGAAGCTGTCTAAGCGTCATGGCGCTGTCGGCGTGATGCAGTATCGCGATGACGGTTATCTGCCGGAAGCGCTGCTCAACTATCTGGTGCGCCTCGGCTGGTCACATGGCGATCAGGAGATTTTCAGCGTGCCGGAAATGGCAGAGCTGTTCACTCTGGATGCGGTGAGCAAATCGGCCAGTGCTTTCAATACTGAAAAACTGCAGTGGCTGAACCATCACTACATTAATACGCTGCCGCCAGAATATGTTGCTACGCAGCTGCAATGGCATATTGAGCAGCAAAAGATAGATACCCGAACTGGTCCGGAACTGGCTAAGCTGGTTACCTTGCTGGGCGAGCGTTGCAAAACTCTGGTAGAGATCGCGGCATCTTGCCGTTACTTCTACGAAGAGTTTGAAGCCGTTGATGCTGACGCAGCGAAAAAGCATCTGCGTCCGGTCGCGCGTCAGCCTCTGGAAGTGGTACGCGACAAACTGGCCGCCATCAGCGACAGCAACTGGAACGCTGAGAATGTGCATCATGCTATTCAGTCTGCGGCAGATGAGCTGGAGCTGGGCATGGGCAAAGTGGGTATGCCACTGCGTGTGGCAGTGACCGGTTCAGGCCAGTCACCGGCGCTGGATGTGACGGTGGAAGCGATTGGTCGCAGCCGCAGCGTTGCGCGTATTGAGAAAGCGCTGGCCTTCATCGCTGAGCGTGAAGCAAACGCATAATATGAAAAAGCCGGAAGCATCTGCTTCCGGCTTATTTATTCTTCCTGAATCCCCAGACGCTCCAGTACGCCTCGAATTCCCTCCCGCAATAACAACGCCGCAAATTGCTCTTGCTCCGCTGCCGTCATTTGCTGGACAGAATTTATTAATAACGCAGGTAACGTATTTTGTTGTGCACCGTAATTAGCCGCCGGTTCGTTCGCGTGGCGGGTGGACTGAACAAAGCTCTTTACACGCTCATCAATATGGATCAATCGCGCTTTACCGCCCTGAACACCGGGCTTTGGCGTAGTTGTCCAGTTTTCACGTTTAATCCATTTATTCACCGTTTGCCGACTGTAGCCCGTTTCCAGCGCGAGCTCCTCGGGGGTAAGCCATTCCTTTTTCACGATGCAATCCCTGTTAAATACATTAGCTCTACATATTACAACAAAACGTAACGGGGAAAAGTAACCTGGGCAGAAAATGCCTTCTGCTCTCCAACAAAAGGCAAAATTCGGTTATTGCGCTTCGCTCACTGCGGGTTGTTCAGGACGGAAAGCGATGAAATAGGTGAGGCCAACAAAAATTGCACCGCCCACGCCGTTACCAAGGAACACCGCAATTACGTTTGGCGCAAACTCCGCCCAGCTCATCTGGCCGGCAAAAATCGCCGCCGGAACAATAAACATGTTAGCGACAACGTGCTGGAAGCCAATCGCCACGAACGCCATTACCGGGAACCACATACCGAAGATTTTACCCACCACATCTTTACTGGCGAAGGCGAGCCACACCGCCAGACACACTAGCCAGTTGCAGCCTACGCCGGAAATAAAGGCGTGCAGGAAATCGGCATTCACTTTAGCGTGCGCAATCGCCACGGTTTTCTTCAGGTAATCGCCTTCGGTCATGCCCAGCATGTGACCAAAAAACCATGCTACCGCAACGCTGCCAATAAAATTGGCGACGGTAACCCAAAACCAGTTACGCAGTACGCTGAAGCCGCTTATGCGACGAGCGAACCAGGCGATGGGCATCGTCATCATATTGCCGGTCAGCAGCTCACCGCCCGCCAGCACCGTCATGATCAACCCGACCGGGAACACCGCAGCGCCGAGCAGCACGCCGAATGAGCCCCATTCAGCAGGCAGTTGATTAATCACATGCAGATCAAGCAGGAAACCGGTAGCGATAAACGCACCGGCCATAAAGCCAAGAATTAACAAGGTGGAGATAGGAAGGCGGCTTTTAGCCACGCCAGCTTGAATCGCCAGTTGGGCGATCTCTTTAGGTGTATGCAGCGACATAATTCACTTTTCTTATATGGATTAATGGGGACGTTGCTGGCCGGTCATTGAGAGAACACCCTGGCAGGATGACCGGTTAATTAGCGCGCTAAGTTTTACACGCACTTTTAACGAAAACAAGACTGCTACTAACATCTTTAACCTTAAATTAACGCTGGGTTGAGGTTGGGTTTGGTGGCATTGCAGGATGGCGCATATAAATAGAGGCGATTTGGGATGAAGTGTAGAAATAAAAGCCATGCTGACGCGGGGTTGACGCCTTTTTCAGCGATCAAACACAGAACGAGAATTTGACGTTGACACTCAAGAGGCGGTTTCATATTATCCCGTCCGTCGAGTTTACTCGGCAGTTTTTCGGTTCGGGGGTATAGCTCAGCTGGGAGAGCGCTTGCATGGCATGCAAGAGGTCAGCGGTTCGATCCCGCTTATCTCCACCAAACCGCTCCCAACGGTTTGACCGAAAAATGATTTCCAGATGTGGGGGTATAGCTCAGCTGGGAGAGCGCTTGCATGGCATGCAAGAGGTCAGCGGTTCGATCCCGCTTATCTCCACCAAATCTCTGTTCGTTCTGAACACATTCAAAAAATCACCTTCTAAACGCCACGCAATAAATTGCGGTTTTGTCGTTTGTAGGGTCGCCATTCATGGCGACCACATTACTGCATAACGCGGAATTATTGTCAGGCCGTAACAGCTTGCGGCTGCAATTGCAGAACACGGAAACCATGCGTGCCATCGCGATCCAGCTGCGCCACTAAACCGTATTCCCAGTTCAGATACGCCTGCATCACGCCCGCCTC
Organism: Pantoea sp. CTOTU49201; assembly: GCF_032054795.1. Taxonomy (NCBI): domain Bacteria; kingdom Pseudomonadati; phylum Pseudomonadota; class Gammaproteobacteria; order Enterobacterales; family Erwiniaceae; genus Pantoea; species Pantoea sp. CTOTU49201. The sequence goes on along the minus strand of NZ_DAMBSA010000258.1, from coordinate 3,085 downwards.
AATATCGGTGCCTTCATACGGGCGACGATAGCGATCGATGGCCGGTGACAGCAGTTGCTGCTCTCCTTGCTCCGTTGGCAAACCCGCGCCGCGCCAGGCAGCGTTACCGCCTTCCAGCACAAACACCGGTTTACCGGTCAGCTCAGCCACCTGTTCCACCGCATAGCCCGCCAGCAGGCTGCTGCCACAGGTTAATACATAGCGACGCGCCTCCGGCAACAACGCTTTGCCTTGCTGTTGCAGAGTAGAGCGCAGCAACCAGGCCGCGCCCGGAATATGGCTGTTGAGATGGTTTGCGCGCGTGGTGAAATCCAGTACCTGCGTTTGCCCTTCCTGCAACCATTCCGCTAACTGCTGCGGTGAGATGAATTCGGGTTGAGCGACGGGCGGCACCTGCGCTTTCCAGTTACCGCTTTCACTGAAATCACTGGCCTGCAGCTCCTCCAGCACCGAAACCTGCCAGCCAAGCTGCGCCAGCCAGGATGCGGTCATATTGGCGCGCACGCCGTCATCATCAATCAGCACGATGCGTGCACCGCGCACGCTGGCGTAATGATCGGTCTCCTGCACCAGTTGACCACCCGGCACGTGACGGCTGCCCGGCAAATGCCCGGCGGCGTACTCGTCGGCATTACGTACATCGAACAGATAAGTGGTGCGCGTCTCCTGCTGCCAGCGTTTCAGCGTGGCAAGTGGAATACGTTCTACACCGGCGCGATCGGCGATGCTGCGCGCATTGTTCGCCGCCTGACGCTGAGCCGTTTCGCTGGTATCGCCATAACGACGCGACTGGCCTTGATCCAGCGCATGTCCGGCCAGCGTCCAGCCGATGGTGCCATTGCGCAGCGCGAACACCGGATTGCGAATCCCGGCGTTCACCAGCGATTGCGTGCCAATGACGCTACGCGTGCGACCGG
>NZ_DAMBSA010000258.1:0-2158 GCF_032054795.1 Pantoea sp. CTOTU49201 | reverse complement strand
TGCGACCGGCGCAGTTAATAATCACTGTGGTCTCCGGCGATGGCGCGATATCACGCACGCGCAGCACCAGCTCACCACCTGGCACGCTGGTGGCGCCTGGAATACTCATGGTTTGATATTCATCGAAACGGCGTGCATCGAGCACCACCACGTTAGCATCGCTGTTAATCAGCTGATGCACTTCGTCCGCTGACAAAGAGGGCGTGTGATTGTGATGCTCAACCAGCTCGCCAAACGCTTTGCTGGGTGAATTCACGTCGATAAACAGTTCGCCGCCCGCCGCTTGCCAGCCGGCCAAATCATCCGCCAGCAGCGCGACATTGCTGTAACCCTGCGCGGCAATGCGCTCGGCAGCGGTTTGCGCCAGGCCTTCGCCGCCGTCATACAGCGTGATGGCGGTGGCGCGCTGCGGAATGCGGTCCAGCAGCTCAAGCTCTAGCTTTGAAAGCGGAATATTCACCGCAAACAGCGGATGCGCGGTGGCAAACAGCGCTTCATCGCGCACATCGACAATCGCCACTTCCTGCTGCTGACGCAGCGCATCAATAAGTTCCGCCGCCTGGCGTAAAGGGAAAACCGGTTTAGTCATGTGAAAGGTCCCAAATGTTCGGTAAGTAGCGGTTGCTGTAACCGGAGATAAACGTTTTTTCGCTGCCGTCTTCGCGGTAGACCGCGCGTTTAACCGCGCCAATGTTGGCGCCATAAACGTGAATGCTGATGGAGACGCGATCCTCATAGGCGTTGCTGACGCGATGGATATCGCCCACCGTTGGCGATACCGCTTCAACGTTGCCAGGATCGAGTCGAACGGGCGCGCCTTCCGGCTGCAAGCCGTTCGGCCCCGGTTGCCAGGATTGTGAAATTTCCGCGCCGCGCAGCATGCCGATCAATCCCCATACGCGATGGTCGTGAATCGGCGTTTGCTGGCCCGGCCCCCAAACAAAACTCACCACCGAGAAGCGCTGCTGCGCATCGGCATACAACAAATATTGTTGATAGTGTTCGGGATGAGGTTGGCTAAAGGCATCGTCCAGCCAGTCGTCGTGGCGAATCAGCTCGCCAAGCCACTCGCTGCCACGTTGTAACACCGTGGCTTCCTCGGGCTTTGTATCCAGCAGGCTGGCAAGATTGGCGACGAAATCACGCAGGCGCTGGTGCTGATAATGGCTCATCAAATTCAGGCGCTCCTTTTATCTGCGGCGGAGAGCGCATCGACTTTCTCGCGCGTTAGCGGGATCAGCTCACGGCCATATTCGACCGCATCGTTAAGCGGATCGAAGCCGCGAATCAGCACGCTATGGATGCCAAGGCGATAATATTCCAGCAGCGCATCGGAAACTTGCTCCGGCGTTCCCACCAGCGCGGTGGAGTTGTAGCCGCCCTGAACCAGTTTTGCGACGCCGGTCCACAGCACTTTATCCAGACGATCGCCTTCATTGGCGGCGGCGAGTAAGCGCTGCGCGCCAACGCTTTGCGGTTTCGCCTTACCAAAGGCAAAACCAGTTTCGTTGAGCTGTTTCTCTGCCGTGGTGCGGATGTGTTCCGCGCGTTCCCAGGCTTCTTTTTCAGTTTTGCCAAGAATCGGTCGGAACGAGATGTTGAAGTTGATTTCGCGCCGCTGTCTGGCAGCAGCAGCGCGCACGTTGCGTACCGTCTCCTCCGCGCCTTTCAGCGGTTCGCCCCACAGCGCAAACACATCGGCATGCCGTGCTGCGACATCAATTGCTTCCTGCGACGATCCGCCAAAATAGATTGGCAGTTTTTTCTGCAACGGTTTGATGGCCGAAAACGCCTGCTCGACCTGATAAAACCGGCCTTGATGATCGTACGGCTGCGCGGATTCTAGGCTCTGCTTCAGCACGGTGAGAAACTCATCGCTGCGCGCATAGCGCTCGGCTTTATTGAGGAAGTCACCGTCGCGGCGCTGCTCGGCATCGCTGCCGCCGCTGATAATGTGCACCGCCAAACGGCCGTCGGTTAAGTGATCAAGCGAAGCCAGTTTGCGTGCCGCTAATGTTGGCGACACAAAACCGGGGCGATGCGCCAGCAAAAATTTCAGCGTTGAGGTGTGCGCCGCCGCGTGCGTGGTCACCAGAAAGCCATCTGGCTGATCCGACCAATAGCCCACCAGAATGCGATCAAAACCAGCGTCTTCGTG
>NZ_DAMBSA010000257.1:0-6929 GCF_032054795.1 Pantoea sp. CTOTU49201 | reverse complement strand
GAGCGCACCCTTGGTAAGGGTGAGGTCCCCAGTTCGACTCTGGGTATCAGCACCAGTTTTAAAGCGTGAGTTCGGTAAATTACAGAATTTGCCTGGCGGCTTTAGCGCGGTGGTCCCACCTGACCCCATGCCGAACTCAGAAGTGAAACGCCGTAGCGCCGATGGTAGTGTGGGGTCTCCCCATGCGAGAGTAGGGAACTGCCAGGCATCAAATTAAAGTGTGCTGATATGGCTCAGTTGGTAGAGCGCACCCTTGGTAAGGGTGAGGTCCCCAGTTCGACTCTGGGTATCAGCACCAGTTTTAAAGCGTGAGTTCGGTAAATTACAGAATTTGCCTGGCGGCTTTAGCGCGGTGGTCCCACCTGACCCCATGCCGAACTCAGAAGTGAAACGCCGTAGCGCCGATGGTAGTGTGGGGTCTCCCCATGCGAGAGTAGGGAACTGCCAGGCATCAAATTAAAGTGTGCTGATATGGCTCAGTTGGTAGAGCGCACCCTTGGTAAGGGTGAGGTCCCCAGTTCGACTCTGGGTATCAGCACCAGTTTTAAAGCGTGAGTTCGGTAAATTACAGAATTTGCCTGGCGGCTTTAGCGCGGTGGTCCCACCTGACCCCATGCCGAACTCAGAAGTGAAACGCCGTAGCGCCGATGGTAGTGTGGGGTCTCCCCATGCGAGAGTAGGGAACTGCCAGGCATCAAACACAGAAGCCCTGAACGAAAGTTCAGGGCTTTTTTGTATGCATCAAAACCTTCAATGCTACTGAAAAGCACCCCATTAAAATTGCAGTTATAAAAAAAGCCCCTGCTTTGCAGCAGAGGCGCTTTTCAATCTCACTATCTGGATATCAATGAATAACCTGTGACAGAAACGCACGCGTACGTTCTGATTTCGGGTTAGCGAAGAACTCCTGAGGTGGAGCTTCTTCCACAATTTCACCCCGATCCATAAAGATCACGCGGTCCGCAACGGTACGTGCAAACCCCATTTCATGAGTAACACACAGCATGGTCATGCCATCTTCTGCCAGGCCAATCATCGTATCGAGTACTTCTTTAACCATCTCAGGATCTAGCGCTGAAGTTGGCTCATCAAACAGCATAATTTTCGGCTTCATGCAGAGTGAACGGGCGATCGCCACGCGCTGCTGCTGACCACCCGAAAGCTGACCAGGAAACTTATGCGCATGCTCGGCAATGCGTACACGCTGGAGATAATGCATGGCCAGCTCTTCCGCTTCTTTCTTAGGCATTTTGCGTACCCAAATCGGCGCCAGTGTACAGTTTTGTAGAACGGTAAGATGCGGGAAAAGATTGAAATGCTGGAAAACCATACCTACTTCAGTACGAACACGTTCAATATTGCGCACATCGTGATTGAGGTGGATTCCATCCACCACGATACGTCCTTGCTGATGTTCTTCGAGGTGGTTGATGCAACGAATAGTGGTCGATTTACCCGAGCCAGAAGGTCCGCATAATACGATACGTTCACGTGGTTTTACTTTTAAGTTGATGTCTTTCAGTACATGGAACTGACCGTACCATTTGTTAACGTTTTCGAGTGTAATCATCATGGCATCAGCCGCATTAGTCATAGTTTGTGTCATGTTAAACCTCAGTGCGATGCACGCCCGGTGTGAAAACGCTTCTCCAGATACTGGCTATAGCGCGACATGCTAAAACAGAAAATCCAGTAAACCATGGCAGCAAACACATAGCCTTCTGTCGACATCCCCAGCCAGGTTGGGTCGACGGTGGCTTGCTGCACGCTACTGAAGAGATCGAATAGGCCGATGATGATCACCAGACTGGTATCTTTAAACAGTGCAATGATGGTGTTCACCAGGCCGGGAATGGTCATCTTGAGCGCCTGCGGTAAAATCACCAGCATCTGGGTTTTCCAGTAGCCCAGCGACAGCGATTCCGCAGCTTCATATTGGCCTTTCGGTAGCGCCTGCAAACCGCCGCGCACCACTTCCGCAACATACGCAGACTGGAACAAGATCACGCCAACCAGTGCACGTACCAGTTTGTCGATGGTGGTACCTTCGGCCATAAACAGCGGCAGCATCACCGATGACATAAACAGTACGGTTATCAGCGGTACGCCACGCCAGAACTCAATGAAGATGATCGAAAGTGTACGCACCACCGGCATTTCTGAGCGGCGTCCCAGCGCCAGTAAAATCCCCAACGGAAGCGCGCCGGCAATCCCCACTGAAGCGATAATTAGCGTCAATGTCAGTCCGCCCCACTGGCGAGTCTCTACGCGCTCTAGACCGAAATAGCCGCCATACATCAGGAACCAAACCACAACCGGATAGACCACCGCCCAGCAGGCGATATAGCGACCGCGACGCGGCATTGATTTGATGAACATCGGAATAATCGAGAGCAAGCCGATGACCAGCGACAGATTGATGCGCCAGCGCAGCTCATGCGGATAGAGCCCATACATAAACTGGCCAAAGCGCGCATGGATAAATACCCAACATGCGCCTTCTTTGGTGCAATCTGCGCGCGTCTCACCAATCCAGTTAGCCTGAAATATCAGCCAGTTGAGTGCCGGAGGAATTACGTTCCAAATAAGCCAAATACTGAACAACGTCAGCAACGTATTCAGCCAGCTGGAGAACAGATTTTTGCGTGCCCAGAGCCAAGCCTTACTGAGTGGATTGGTCGGAATCGGCGGTGTTTCATGTGTAGTAACAGACATAATGATCCCGTTCTCTTAACGCTCAACCAGCGCAATTTTGCGATTGTAGAGGTTCATCAGCAGTGAAATGATCAGGCTGATAATCAGGTAAACCGCCATGGTAATCGCGATAGTTTCAATCGCCTGACCTGTTTGGTTCAGCACGGTACCTGCAAACAGCGAAACCATGTCTGGATAGCCGATAGCGGCCGCTAGCGATGAGTTTTTCACGATATTCAGATACTGGCTGGTCAGTGGCGGGATAATCACACGCATGGCCTGCGGAATAATCACCTGACGCATGGTCACTGGATTAGGTAAACCGAGCGAACGTGCTGCTTCATTTTGACCATGCGGTACCGACTGAATACCGGAGCGAATCACTTCGGCGATGAACGACGAGGTATAAACCGACAGCGCGAGAGTCAGCGCGGCGAGCTCAGGGATCATTACGAAACCGCCGCGGAAGTTAAATCCACGCAGTTCCGGCACATCCCAATGCATGGCAACGCCAAACAGGGTATGAGCAATCAGCGGCAGCAAAACCAGCAGCCCGACCGCAGCCGGCCAGGTGCGACGCAGTTGGCCGGTTTTAAGCTGATGCTTGCGGTTGTAGCGGAACAGCGCCACGCAACCCAGCACCGCTAACGCCAGCGCGATCAGAAACGGCCAGGTGCCAGGCGCGTACTCGGGCCAGGGGATATACAAACCGCGATTGCTGACGAATGCCAAATCAAACGCGTTAAGTGCCTGACGCGGGCCGGGCAGGTTACGCAGTACCGCAAAGTACCAGAAAAAGATCTGCAGCAGCGGCGGGATATTACGGAAGGTCTCGATATAAATGGTTGAAAGCTTGCGCAGCAGCCAGTTCTCAGACAAGCGAGCCAGGCCAACGGCAAAGCCAAGGATCGAAGCGAAAACAATACAGAGCGCGGAAACCAGCAGGGTGTTGGTCAACCCCACCATAAACACGCGCGCGTAGGTGTCGCCTTCGGTGTAATCGATCAGGTGCTGGACAATGCCGAAGCCGGCACTGCGATCCAGAAACCCGAATCCGGAAGTGATGCCACGATTGGCCAGGTTGATTACGGTGTTGTGGATTAAATATCCCACCACAGCAAGCACGGCAACAATCGCGACGATCTGGTAAAGCCAGGCGCGAACCGTAGGATTACCGAACGAAAAATCCCTTTTTACGGTTGGGCGTTGCGACATGTTAAAACCTCAGTGAAGATTACGCGTGGGCACCGCAGGATGCGGTGCCCGACTGGCAGGACGGAATTAACGAACTGGCGGAGCGTACTGGATGCCGCCCGCATTCCACAGCGCATTCTGGCCGCGCTTAATTTTCAGTGCGCTGTCTTTACCGACGTTACGGTCGAACACTTCCTGATAGTTACCCACTTGTTTGATGATGTTGTAAGCCCACTTGTTATCGAGCTTCAGGTCTTTACCGAAGTCACCTTCCGCGCCCAGCAGATGTGCCATATCCGGCGTAGTTGGCTTGGCTACCATGTCATCGACATTTTTAGAGCTGATACCCATCTCTTCCGCGTTCAGCATGGCATACAGTGACCATTTAACGATGGTGAACCAATCGTCATCACCGCGACGCACAACCGGACCCAGCGGCTCTTTGGAGATCACTTCTGGCAGTACGATGAATTCGTCTGGTTTGCCAAGTTTAATGCGCAGCGCATACAGCTGAGATTGGTCAGAAGCGAGGGTGTCGCAACGGCCGCTGTCGAGCGCTTTGGCGGATTCGTCAGAGCGGTCAAAGGTCACTGGCGTGTACTGCATTTTGTGGGTTTTGAAGTAGTCAGCCACGTTCAACTCGGTATCAGTACCGGCCTGAATACACACGGTGGCGCCATCCAGCTCTTTAGCACTTTTCAGGCCGGCTTTCTGGTGAGTCAGGAAGCCGATACCGTCGTAATAGTTCACGCCTGCAAACAGGAAGCCCATGCCGCCATCGCGTGATGAGGTCCATGTGGTGTTACGAGACAAGATGTCCACTTCGCCGGACTGCAGCGCGGTGAAGCGCTCTTTCGCGGTCAGCGGGGTGTATTTCACTTTGGTTGCGTCGCCAAATACCGCTGCAGCGGCCGCACGGCACACATCCACGTCAATACCGGTGAATTTGCCGTTAGAGTCAGCATAAGAGAAGCCTGGCAGGCCGTCACTGATGCCGCACTGTACAAAACCTTTCTTCTTAATGGCATCCAGCGTGGTGCCAGCGTGCGCTTGTTGAGCAACGGCTAACAGCGAGGCTGCAGCAACCAGAGTGGAAAGCATCATCTTTTTCATAAAGCATCCTGTGTGGCGATATCGTGTGTTGTTATGTTTGCGCGCACTTTAATGTGCGCTTTTTTCTGTCTGTGGTGGTTAGCCATCCACAACTCTGCAAACCTGATGCCAGGTTTGCAGAATCCTGAATTCTCTGGAAAGATCTTTTAATAAACTGAAGCACTCAGAAGATTCTGGCTAATATGGCGCACCAAAAGGCAGCATGACGAGACGACACGATCACAAATAGTGCAAAAAGTTTCACTATATGGAAGCAGTGTGAGCTAACGCTCAGGAGTGGATGTATGAGTTTGCACGCTTACGGCCGAAGCGGTTGATGATCACAGACAGAGCGTGCTGGAGCGTGATGAAAGGATAAATAAGTGCGAAGTAAAGTGGAGGAAAAGACGTTGCTAAGAGGGGCGGGATATCACTGCGGCAATTGCAACTATCGTTACCATTATCGCGCCAATTGTTTCATGCGTTGCTAACGTCAGGAAATTATCCGTGATGCAGAAACAAAAACGCCAGCCGCAAGGCTGGCGTTATCGCAGCAACGAACAGATTAGTTCATGCCGTATTTTTTCAGCTTCTTACGCAGGGTACCGCGGTTGATACCCATCATCAGAGCTGCACGGGTCTGGTTGCCACGGGTGTACTGCATCACCATGTCCAACAGAGGCTGCTCGACTTCTGCCAATACCAGCTCATACAGGTCACTCACATCCTGACCGTTCAGTTGAGCAAAATAGTTCTTCAGTGACTGTTTAACCGAATCACGCAGTGGCTTTTGGGTCACCTGATCCTGAGAGTTAACGGTAGAAACGGTGAGTACGTCAGAATTTACGCGTTGTTCGAACATAGTTCTTTCAGCTCTTTATTTCGTTTACGCAAGATTTTCGAAGTATGCCTCCAACGCCTCCAGCTGTTCGCTGGCATCCTCTATGGCGTTGAATGTGCGCCGAAACTGGTCATCAGGAGCACTTTCCTGCAAATACCAGGAAACGTGTTTTCGGGCAATACGGTATCCTTTGCGCTGACCGTAAAAGTCGTGCAGCTCCCGTATATGTCCAATCAGCATTTGCTTCACTTCAGCCAGCGGCTTCGGTGCCAGCAGCTCCCCTGTGTCCAGATAATGCTGGATTTCCCGGAAGATCCACGGTCTTCCCTGAGCGGCACGGCCAACCATAAGAGCATCGGCTCTGGTATAGTCGAGCACCGCTCTGGCTTTATGCGGGTCAGTAATGTCGCCATTCGCGATGATCGGAATGGAAACGCTCTGCTTAACTGTCCGAATGCTGTCGTATTCAGCAAATCCCTCAAACAAACAGGCGCGCGTGCGGCCATGAATGGTGAGAGCCTGAATGCCACAGCGTTCAGCCAATTGGGCAATCTCTACACAATTACGATTTTCTTTGTCCCAGCCGGTGCGAATCTTCAGCGTAACCGGTACATCCACTGCATTGACGACCGAGGTGAGAATCGACTCCACCAGTTGCGGATGTTGCAGCAGCGCTGAACCTGCCATCTTACGATTCACTTTTTTGGCTGGGCAGCCCATGTTGATATCGATAATCTGCGCGCCAGACGCCACATTAATGCGCGCGGCAGCAGCCATCTCATCAGGATCGCAACCGGCAATTTGCACGGCGCGGATACCAGGCTCGTCACTATGCACCATACGCAAACGGGATTTGTCACTGGCCCAAACTTCCGGGTTCGACGACAGCATCTCGGAGACAGTCATACCGGCGCCGTTCTCATAACACAGGGTGCGAAATGGCTTATCGGATACTCCGGCCATAGGCGCAGCAATGAGTCGATTACGTAGCTGATGTTGTCCAATGCGCATGAAAAAGAAGTGACCCTAACTGTTCGCAAGGCGGCGTATATTACGCATTTTTTAAAGAAGATGAAAGGCCAAACTTTGAACAATTCGCCGTTAGAGA
>NZ_DAMBSA010000256.1:0-6933 GCF_032054795.1 Pantoea sp. CTOTU49201 | reverse complement strand
CGGTGGCGGTTGAGCGCGGAACTTTGCAGTGGGCGTTTGGACGGTTGATTGCCAATAGCGATATGCATGCGGGCAATCTCTCCTTCTTTACCGATGATGAGCGTTTTAGCCTGACACCGGCCTACGACATGTTGCCGATGGCGCTGGCACCTAATTCTCAGGGACACATGCGCGATGAGGTTAAACTAAGCCTGGATTTCTCGCTGCCTGGCGCCGTGTGGCGCGCTGCCAGCGCGATGGCGAAAATCTACTGGCAGGCGATTGCAGAGGATGCTGCGTTTAGCGCGAACTTCCGCAGCATCGCCGGACAGGCATTACAACAACTGGAAGCAATGGACGTGATGTTGCATAAAATGGCTTAACGCTCTTTTTCGGTCTCAGATGTTGCCGTTGCCGCCTCTTCTTCCTCTTTCTCTTTATCCTCTTTCACCGTGCGGCTCGCCGTTAGCAGGAACGGCGATTGCTGCCAGCGGGTGCGGCGGTCACGCAGCAGGGTGCGCGTCAGGATTATGCCGATGGCCAGCGCCAGTAACATCATCAGGCGCAGGATGTTGGTGGTGTTATCCACCTGACGCGATTCCGTCACCAGCACGTGGGTATCCAGCGTGACGCGCAGAAAACCTTGCGGGCCATCTTTGCCTTCCAGCGGCTGCACAATTTGGTGATTGAAGTAGCTGCCGGCACGTTTGCCATCCAGCGACAGGCGATCGCGCACATTAATGCTTTCGCCGCTGTGCGCCACCAGGCTGCCATCATCGGCGTAAACGGAGGCATCAAGAATGCGGCTGTTATCGGTCATCTGATTGAGGATCGCGGCAATCTGCGTGCGGTTATCGTCGCTGTTATCCATCAACGGTTTAAGGCTAAACGCCACCTGTTTAGTCAGCGTGCGCGCCAGTTCTTCCACTTGTTCAGAGCGTGCCATTTGATGGCCGAGGCTAAACCAGGATGCACCTTGCATCAGAACCACTAACAGAGCCAGCGAGATAAGAACAATCACCGTGCGATGCAGGCGAAATTTCAGTGCGGTTTTAACCATCAGAAACCCGTGTGATGTAACAGCAGAAAGGCTGGCAATTATGTTGCCAGAACCCGCGCAGACAAGGTAGCCTCTTGCGTGGTTTTGTTGTCCCTACAGGAGCTGTAATGCCAAATCGTCTTACCTGGTGCGATCTGCCCGCCGATGTTTCACTTTGGCCGGGTTTACCCCTTTCCCTCAGCGGTGATGAAGTGATGCCGCTGGATTACCGTGCCGGTCGAACTGGCTGGTTGCTGTATGGGCGCGGGCTCGATAAACAAAAACTCACCGATTATCAGCATAAGCTGGGTGCGGCGATGGTGATCGTTAGTGCCTGGAATGTCGATGAGTATCAGGTGATACGTCTGGCAGGCTCGCTGACGCCGCGCGCCAGCAAACTGGCGCATGAAGCCGGTTTTGATGTGGCGCCGCTTGGCAAAATCCCGCATCTGAAAACACCTGGCTTGCTGGTGATGGACATGGATTCCACCGCGATCCAGATTGAGTGCATCGATGAGATCGCCAAACTGGCGGGCTGCGGCGAGCAGGTGGCGGAAGTCACCGAGCGCACCATGCGCGGCGAGCTGGATTTCAAAGCCAGCCTGCGCGAGCGCGTCGGCACTTTAGCGGGCGCCGATGCCAATATCCTGATGCAGGTGCGCGACGCGCTGCCGCTGATGCCAGGCTTAACCACGCTGGTGCAGAAACTGCAGGCGCTGGGCTGGCAGGTGGCGATCGCCTCGGGCGGCTTCACCTTCTACGCCGACTATTTGCGCCAGACGCTGCATTTAGCTGCGGCGGTAGCCAACGAGCTGGAAATTCGCGACGGCAAGCTGACCGGCCAGGTGCTGGGACAGATTGTCGATGCCCAATTTAAAGCCGATACCCTGAACGATCTTGCCGAGCGCTTTAATATTGCCCCGGAACAAACCGTGGCGATTGGCGATGGTGCCAACGATCTGCCGATGATTAAAACGGCGGCGCTGGGTATCGCCTATCATGCTAAACCTAAAGTGAATGAGCAGACGGAAATCATCATCCGCCATGCTGACCTGATGGGCGTGTTCTGCATCCTGACCGGCAGCCTGATTCACGAAGAGCGTTAACTGAGGATTTGATTTGGCCAAAGCGGCAAAACGCGCCTTCGTTTGTAACGAATGCGGCGCTGATTATCCGCGCTGGCAGGGGCAATGCAGCGCCTGCCATGCGTGGAACACCATCACCGAGGTGCGCATTGCCGCCTCGCCTGCGGCGGCGCGTAACGAGCGTCTGAGCGGCTATGCCGGCGGCAACGCGGGCGTTAGCCGCGTGCAGAAGCTATCGGAGATCAGCCTCGAAGCCCTGCCGCGTTTCTCTACCAGTTTCAAAGAGTTCGACCGCGTACTGGGCGGCGGCGTGGTGCCGGGCAGCGCCATCTTGATTGGTGGTAATCCGGGCGCCGGTAAATCGACGCTGCTGCTGCAAGTCATGTGCAAGCTGGCGGAAGGGATGAGAACCCTGTACGTCACTGGCGAAGAATCACTGCAACAGGTGGCGATGCGCGCCCATCGTCTGGGATTACCCACCGAAAACCTCAACATGTTGTCGGAAACCAGCATCGAGCAGATCTGCCTGATCGCCGAGCAGGAGCAGCCGAAACTGATGGTGATCGACTCGATCCAGGTGATGCACATGGCGGAGATCCAATCCTCGCCGGGCAGCGTGGCGCAGGTGCGTGAAACGGCGGCGTACCTGACGCGCTTCGCCAAAACGCGCGGCGTGGCAATCATTATGGTCGGCCACGTCACCAAAGACGGTTCGCTGGCCGGTCCGAAGGTGCTGGAACACTGTATCGACTGTTCGGTGATGCTGGATGGCGATGCCGATTCCCGTTTCCGTACCTTGCGCAGCCATAAAAACCGCTTTGGCGCGGTGAATGAGCTCGGCGTGTTCGCCATGACCGAACAAGGCATGCGCGAAGTCAGCAATCCTTCGGCCATCTTCCTTTCACGCGGTGATGAGATCACCTCGGGCAGTTCGGTGATGGTGTTGTGGGAAGGCACGCGTCCGCTGCTGGTCGAGATTCAGGCGCTGGTGGACCATTCGATGATGGGCAATCCACGCCGCGTCGCTGTGGGGCTGGAGCAGAATCGCCTGGCGATCCTGTTAGCGGTGCTGCATCGCCACGGCGGCTTGCAGATGGCGGATCAGGATGTGTTTGTTAACGTGGTCGGCGGCGTAAAAGTCACCGAAACCAGCGTCGATTTGGCGCTGCTGATGGCGATGGTATCGAGCTTCCGCGATCGTCCGCTGCCGCAGGATCTGGTTATCTTTGGCGAAGTGGGCCTTGCCGGCGAAATTCGCCCGGTGCCGAGCGGTCAGGAGCGCATTTCCGAAGCGGCGAAGCACGGCTTTAAGCGCGCCATCGTCCCGGCCGGTAATGCACCGAAGAAACCGGTAGAAGGGATGAAGGTGTACAGCGCGAAGAAGCTGGCGGATGCGTTAGCGATTCTGGATGAGTTGTAAGTTTTCCCGGTCGGCATGAATGCCGACCCTACATTTGTAGGGTGCGCATTTATGCGCACCGTTTTAAAGGCCGCACCGCCCTTTATTCCACGCAGGAGGCACGCAATGTCATCATTTGACTACCTGAAAACAGCCATTCGCCAGCAAGGCCACACGCTGCAGCAGGTTGCCGACGCCAGCGGAATGACCAAAGGCTACTTAAGCCAGCTGCTCAACGCCAAAATTAAAAGCCCGAGCGCGCAGAAGCTGGAAGCGCTGCACCGTTTTCTTGGCCTGGAATTTCCGCGCCGCGATAAAACCGTTGGCGTGGTGTTCGGTAAATTTTATCCATTGCATACCGGCCATATCTATCTGATCCAGCGCGCCTGCAGTCAGGTCGATGAACTGCATATCATCATGGGCCACGACGATCCGCGCGATCGCGAACTGTTTGAAAACAGCGCCATGTCGCAGCAGCCGACCATCAGCGATCGATTACGCTGGTTGCTGCAAACCTTCAAATACCAGAAAAATATCCGCATCCATTCGTTCAATGAAGAGGGCATTGAGCCTTATCCGCACGGCTGGGATGTGTGGAGCGGCGGCGTTAAAACCTTTTTGGCTGAGCAAGGCATCGAACCAAATTGTGTCTACACCAGTGAAGAACCCGATGCCGCGATGTATGAGCAGCATCTTGGCATTCCGGCGGTGGTGATCGATCCCAATCGATCCTTTATGAATATCAGCGGCGGCCAGATTCGTCAGGATCCGTTCCGCTACTGGGAATACATCCCAACCGAAGTGAAGCCGTTCTTCGTGCGTACCGTGGCGGTGCTGGGCGGCGAGTCGAGTGGCAAATCAACGCTGGTAAACAAGCTGGCGAATATCTTCAACACCACCAGCGCCTGGGAATATGGCCGCGATTATGTTTTCTCGCACCTCGGTGGCGACGAGATGGCACTGCAATATTCCGACTACGACAAAATCGCGCTGGGCCAGGCGCAGTACATCGACTTCGCCGTGAAGTACGCCAGTAAAGTCGCCTTTATCGATACCGATTTCATCACCACGCAGGCGTTTTGCCTCAAGTACGAAGGGCGCGAGCACCCGTTTGTGCAGGCGTTAATTGATGAGTACCGTTTCGACCTGGTGATTTTGCTGGAAAACAATGTGCCGTGGGTGGCGGACGGATTGCGCAGCCTCGGCAGCTCCATGGATCGCCGCGAGTTCCAGACCATGCTGATCACCATGCTGCGTGAAAACAATATCGAGTTTGTTCACGTCAAAGAAGATGACTACGACACGCGCTTCCTGCGCTGCGTCGAGTTAGTGAAGCAGATGTTGGGCAGTTGATTCAGCCATAAAAAAAGGCGCCATGCGGCGCCTTTTTCACAGCAAAAGCCTTACTTCGTCATACGTTTGTACTTGATACGCTTCGGCTCCAGCGCATCGGCGCCGAGGGTGCGTTTCTTGTACTCTTCGTACTCGGTAAAGTTGCCTTCGAAGAACTCCACCTTGCCTTCATCTTGATAATCGATGATGTGGGTGGCGATACGGTCGAGGAACCAACGGTCATGCGAGATCACCATGGCACAGCCAGGGAATTCCAGCAGGGCGTTTTCCAGCGCGCGCAGGGTTTCGATGTCGAGGTCGTTGGTTGGTTCATCGAGCAGCAACAGGTTGCCGCCGACTTGCAGCAGCTTGGCGAGGTGCAGACGACCGCGCTCACCACCTGACAATTCACCTACGCGTTTGCCCTGATCGGTGCCTTTGAAGTTGAAGCGACCGACGTAAGCACGACTTGGCATCTCGGTGTTGCCCACGCGCATAATGTCCTGACCGCCAGACACTTCTTCAAACACGGTTTTGGAGTTGTCCATCGCGTCACGGAACTGATCAACCGACGCCAGCTTGACGGTTTCGCCCAGCTCGATGGTGCCGGAATCCGGTTGCTCCTGACCTGACATCATGCGGAACAGCGTAGATTTACCCGCGCCGTTCGGACCGATGATGCCGACAATCGCGCCTTTCGGTACCGAGAAGGTCAGATCGTCGATCAGCACGCGATCGCCATACGATTTCTTCAGATTGGTCACTTCCAGCACTTTGTCGCCGAGGCGTGCGCCAGGTGGAATGAAGAGTTCGTTGGTTTCGTTACGCTTCTGGTAATCGGTGTTGTTCAGCTCTTCAAAGCGTGCCAGACGGGCTTTGCCCTTGGATTGACGGCCTTTCGCGCCTTGACGCACCCACTCCAGTTCTTTCTCGATAGATTTGCGACGCGCCGCTTCAGAAGACGCTTCCTGCGCCAGACGCTGATCTTTCTGCTCCAGCCAGGAAGAGTAGTTACCTTCCCACGGAATACCTTCGCCGCGGTCCAGTTCCAGAATCCAGCCAGCCACGTTATCCAGGAAGTAACGGTCGTGCGTGATCGCCACAACGGTACCTTCGAAGTCATGCAGGAAGCGCTCGAGCCACGCCACGGATTCAGCGTCCAGGTGGTTAGTGGGTTCGTCGAGCAGCAGCATGTCTGGCTTTTCCAGCAGCAGACGGCACAGCGCCACGCGACGGCGCTCACCACCGGAAAGGGTCGCGATTTTGGCATCCCAGTCTGGCAGACGCATGGCATCAGCCGCACGGTTCAGTTGCGTATCGAGGTTGTGACCATCGTGCGCCTGGATCACTTCTTCCAGACGGCCCTGCTCAGCGGCCAGCTTGTCGAAATCCGCATCGGGATCGGCATACAGCGCATAAACTTCGTCGAGACGCTTCAGCGCGCCAACCACTTCGGAAACCGCTTCTTCAACGGATTCACGCACGGTGTGCTCCGGGTTCAGCTGCGGTTCCTGGGGCAGATAACCCACGTTGATGCCCGGCTGCGGGCGAGCTTCCCCTTCGATATCGGTATCGATACCGGCCATGATGCGCAGCAGCGTCGATTTACCCGAGCCGTTCAGGCCGAGCACACCGATTTTTGCTCCAGGGAAGAAGCTAAGAGAAATATTCTTCAGGATGTGACGCTTCGGCGGAACGACCTTGCCGACGCGATGCATGCTATAGACGAATTGAGCCACGTTGGATTGAGCCTTTTGGTCTGTGAGTTATGAACTTTAGGTACAGAAGTTTAGCTGTTTTCACCCTTTATTCATACCCGTCATACATCGGCTTGCCGCGGTCTTTATCGGTCACCATAAATGGCGACCCTACAACACATCTGCACGCTTTTGTAGGGTCGCCATTTATGGTGACCACATGCAATATCATCAACTTATGGCAAACGCAGCGGGATGTTTTGTTGCGCCAGCCAGCTCTTCAGCGCCGGTTCGGGCGCGCTATCGCTGACCAGCAAATCAAAACGGCGCAGTTCAGCAATGCGCGCCGGCAGCACTTTGCCAAATTTACTGCTGTCCGCCACCAGCACGCGCTGACGTGCG
>NZ_DAMBSA010000255.1:0-6936 GCF_032054795.1 Pantoea sp. CTOTU49201 | reverse complement strand
TTGAGTGACCAATATGGATAGCGTTGCGCAGGTCCAGCGCTTTAGCCAGTTCTGCAACGTCGGCGGCGTAAGTGTTCATATCATTGCCGCTATCGGTTTGGTCGGAACGGCCGTGTCCGCGACGGTCGTGGGCGATAACGCGATAACCTTGCGCTAAAAAGAACAACATTTGGTTGTCCCAGTCATCAGCGCTTAACGGCCAGCCGTGGTGAAACACCACCGGTTGGGCATTTTTTGGGCCCCAATCTTTGTAGAAAATGCGGGTGCCGTCTTGAGTAGTAATGATGCCGTTGCTCATGAAAATGTCCTCTGTAGATGATTGTTTGCGTTTGATGGGCTTATTGTCAGGGAAAGCGGCAGCGGCTAACATTGTCAAATATGACACATTAAGGGCCGTAAGTGACAAATCATGAAAACTGCTGAAAACAACGTTGTGGCCGAGATTGGCCTGGTGATCTATCCCGATTGCCAGCTTGCGGCGATTTATGGCTTAACCGATATGTTCAGGATAGCTGCGGAATGGGCGGAGGCGATTTCCGGTGAGTCTAGCAAGCGGACGATCCGGGTGTCACATTGGCAGATCGATGCGCAGAGCGACAAAATGGCCTGTGTCTGGGATAGCCATCCCGATACGCCGCATCGATTAAGCCACGTGATTGCGCCGCCAAGCCTGGTGCAACCGGCAAAGATGGTGCCGATGAAGGTTCCAGCTAACTGGATGAGTGAGCTTTATGACCAAGGCGTAACGCTCTGTTCGGTGTGCGCCGGTGCCTTTGTGCTAGCAGAAACCGGACTGATCGATCACCGTCGCGCCACCACGCACTGGGCCTTTGCGCAGACGCTGTCGGAGCGTTTTCCTCAGATTGAGGTGGCGGTGGAAAATATGGTGATCGACGACGGTGATATTATTACCGCTGGCGGCATTCTGGCGTGGACCGATTTGGGTTTAACGCTGATCGAAAAAGTGCTCGGCACCGGCACCATGCTGGCGACTTCGCGCTTTTTGCTGATCGATCCGCCGCGCCGTGAGCAAAGCACCTACTCCGCATTTATCCCCAATTTCGAGCACGGCGACAGCCAGATTCTGCGTGCACAACATCATTTGCACGCCCATTTTGCCGAACAGCACAGCATTGAGAGCATGTCAGCGCTGGCGAGCATGACGCCACGTACCTTTCTGCGCCATTTCCAAAAAGCGACCGGCATGCGGCCAACGGATTATGTGCAGCAGGTACGCATTATGAAAGCGCGTGACGCGCTGGAACTCAGCAATCGTTCGGTTGATCAGATTGCCTGGGAAATCGGCTACGGCGATCCTTCTGCTTTCCGTAAAATATTCCGTAAACTCACCGGCGTCACGCCCGGCCAGTATCGGCAGCGGTTTGGCACCCAGGAAAGGGTGCCAAATGCGTAAGCAATCAACTCAGCTGGAACCGCCCAACGGTGTTCGCCAGCTGCGAAGCCTGATCTTCCAGCGAACTGGCGGCGGCAGACATCTCCTGCACCAGCGCGGCGTTCTGCTGCGTGGTGCTGTCCATCTCGTTTACCGCGATGGTCACCTGGCTGATCCCGCGCGCCTGCTCATCGGACGCAATCACAATTTCACCGATGATGGTGCGCACTGAATTCACCGCCTGCGTCATCTCCTGCATGGTTCTGCCGGCATCCTGCACCAGCTGCACACCGCTGCCGACGCGCTGCGTCGATTCCTGAATCAGCGCACCGATATCTTTCACCGCATTGGCGCTGCGCTGGGCCAGATTACGTACTTCCGACGCCACCACAGCAAAGCCACGCCCTTGTTCCCCGGCGCGAGCCGCTTCAACTGCGGCGTTCAGCGCCAAAATATTGGTCTGGAAGGCGATGCTGTTGATGATGGCGGTGATATCGCCAATCTTCTTCGCGCTATCGTCGATCTGCGCCATGGTTTGCACCACTTCGCCCACCAGCGTTTCACCGCGGCTGGCGATGTGCGTGGCATTGTCCGTCAACGTTGTTGCCTGATGCGCGTTGGTGGCGTTGTGTTTCACCGTGGCGGTGATCTGCTCCATGCTGGCGGCCGTTTGCTCGAGCGCAGCAGCTTGCTGCTCGGTACGCGAGGCCAGATTGAGGTTGCCGCTGGCAATTTCCCCCGCGCCCTGACGCACCGACGAACTGGCATCCTGAATCTGTCCCACGATATCGCGCAGCTGGTTTTGCATGGTATGCAGCGCATAGAACAAGCTGCTGTTATCGCGCCCCTTCAGCGTGATGACGTTATCAAGTTTGCCATCGGCGACGGCCAGCGCAATGGTCGCGGCTTCCAGCGGTTCGCCACCAATCGGCTTCAGCACTTTGCGGCTGAACAGCATACCCAGCAGCGTACACACCACCAAAATGCTGATGATCATCAGGATCACCGCGTTGATCAGTTGACGATGTGCCGCAGCCATCACCTGGCTGACCGGCGCAACCACGCCGAGATACCATTTCTGCTCGCTGTTACCAATCACCACCGGCTGCCAGGTGACCAGCACATCTTCACCCAGCAAGGCGTCATGATGCTCCATCACGCTGCTGCTGAAGTTATTGGTATCGCCTTTCCACGGCTTGCTGGTCTGGTTTTTATCCGGATAAGAAACCACATTGCCCGCGCTGGAGAGCAACATCGCATAGCCGCTGCCTTCCCACGGTTTGATTTTGTTGACCTTCTCCTGCAGCGACGCCAGCGAAATATCGGACGTCACCACGCCCCACAATTTGCCCTGGCTGACAATCGGTGCTGCCACCGAGGTCAGCAGCGTCGGCACGCCGTTGTAAGCGTAGCTGTACGGTTCGATCAGCATGTCTTTCTGGCTTTTTTGTGGCAGCAGATAGTAATCGCCCTGACCCGGCGTGAAGATTGAGGTCAGCGGATGCATGTTGAATTTGCCGCTTTGATCGCGATCGACAAAGAAGGCGTAACGACCTTTTGGAGCCGCATTGGGTTGAGTGGCAAACTCCGCGTCACGTCCGTCGAAGGCGTTTTCTTCGAAGATCACCGAGATCGACAGATAATCAGGATTATCGCGTAGAGCGGATTCCATCAACTTATCGGCGACTTTACGATCCTGAATCCCTGCCGCTGGCAGCGCAATCAGGCTGTGGCCGAGGTTGTGCGCCACATCGCGCGCATAGCTGAGTTGATGCTGAATTTGCAGCGCCTGGCTTTGCGCAATCTGCTGCAGGTAGTTTTCAGCCAGCGACTTTTGTTCATTACTGGATTGCCAGCTAAGCACGCCGATGGTCACGGCAAAGCCGAGCGTGATGGTTAAGGCGCCCGTCAGCAGCATCTGCGTGCGGGTGCTCATTTTTTTCTTGAGTGATGCGTGTTTGGCCATTATGGCGCTCCTGGAGTTGACACTTTTCGGTAATCAGAACCACTCCCTGTGCGCGTACATCCCTTTGAACACTCTATCGGCGCGCGGCGGGGGAACTTGATGGCGGAGGAGGTCGGATCTCGCCGCGCATGGCGTTATCCAGGTGCGCATGAATGCGCACCCTACGAAAACGCGCCAATCCTTTGTAGGGTCGCCATTAATGGCGACCGACATCAGGTCCGCGCGTAACACCCGCCCTCTCCCTTCTGGTCAATGAGCCGATTACAGGCTATTATTCAGCTCACTATATGAGCCGAATATTAATCCTATTCAGCTCATGCAACTCAGGAGCGAGCTTATAATGTGGATTTGGCAGCAGCCCGATTGGCCGCAGTTTCACTGGCAGGATGAAAAGTTACTGCCGCGCCTGCGCCAATTGCAGCAACAGCGCGGCATCTTGCTGGGCCGCGCCAGCGTGCAAGACAACCGCGAGCAACAAACGCTGGATACGCTGCTCAGTAATATCCTCTCTTCCTCAGCGATTGAAGATGAGCGCGTCAACGCGCAATCGGTACGATCTTCGCTTGCCCGCCGTTTAGGCGTTTCGCTCGATCAGCCGTACCCGGTTTCCGAACGTTCAGAAGGTTTGGCAACCATGATGATGGATGCCATTACGCAACGCGGTCAGGAATTAACGTTGGCGCGTTTATGTCAGTGGCATCGCTGGCTGTTTCCGGAAAGTGAATGGACCATCAAGCGGCTGAATGTTGGCACGCTGCGCGGCGATGAGCCAATGCAGGTGGTTTCAGGCCGTATCGATCGACCCACGGTACATTTCGAAGCGCCGCCGCGCGCCGGGCTGGAAGCACAGCTGGAGGAATTTATCGCCTGGTTTAATCACAGCCGCGAAGATCCGCTGCTCGATCCGCTGTTGCGCGCCGCGTTGTGCCACTTGTGGTTCGTTACGCTGCACCCGTTTGATGACGGTAATGGACGTATCACTCGCGCCCTCACCGATTTGGCGCTGGCGCAGGCTGATAGCCAGAGCATCCGTTTGTATGCCATGTCCGCATCGATTCTGGCGCGACGTGCCGACTATTACCGCATTCTGCAGGAGACGCAGCACGGTGCAATGGACGTCACCGATTGGTTGCTGTGGTTTTGTGATGTGCTAAATGACAGTCTTGAACAGGCGCTGGAAACCGTCACGCGCACGCAAAATAAAGCGCGCTTTTGGTTAATGCATAACGCGGCCGAGTTAAGTGCGGAGCAAACCCGCGTGCTGAATCGCTTGCTGGATGGCGGTGAACAGGGATTTAGTGAAGGCATCAGCGCAGGTCAGTATCAGAAAGTGCCGAAAGTGAGTAAAGCCACCGCGACGCGACATCTGACTGAATTGCTGGCGAAAGGGTGTCTGGATAAATTACCGGGCGGTGGGCGAAGTACGCGGTATCAAATTAAACTTTGATGTGTAACCAGGTGCGCATAAATGCGCACCCTACAAAACCTCTTACGCTGCTTTAACCGCGCGAACTTTCTTTTCCGGCGCTGCCGCTTCAGTCTCAGTTTCCGCAGAGGCTTCAGTCGCTACAGCAACCTCTTCTTCCTTTACCGATTCCGGCAGTTTGCTGGTGCGCAGGATATGCTGCACCGCGTCTTTCTGTTCAGCCAACAGCAGACCCAATGCTTCGGCCTGCGCTTCACCCAGTTCAGGCTGATGCTGCTGCAGCCAATCGGTAAAGGCGTCTGCCATATCAAGCATTTTGTCCCAGGCATCCGCGTCTTTTTTATTGGCAAACGTCATTTTTTCTTCACCCTTTCTGACTACAACATATTTGGTTTCGACTGCCATGATGCACCTCGGTTAACTGTATTTATATACAGTATATTCTGATCAAACTTTTCCAGGCAATGACTTTCTGCCTTTAAGCCAGTAATTCTTCCAGGAACAGCGCCAACGCTTTGCGCGGATCGTCCTCTTCCGAGACGATCATCTCAATGCCCCACTGCCCCAACACCTCTTTTGCCACTGGATTATTGCGGTTAGTGAACAGGTATGATTTGGGACGAGCAGTGGCCAATCCGGTGCGGCCCCACATTTTTGTCAGGCGGTAGAATAACAGACGGATGTTGAAATCACTGATGCTATAGCCAACAAACAATACCGAGTTGCCCATCACGTCGTGCGTGAGTTTGATATCGAGCGGCGAATCAAAATAGAGCCGTTCAAAGTAGCTGCTTTCATCGAGCACGATGGAGGTATCGTCGTCGAAATCACCATGCAACTTAATGATATGGCGCTTATCTTCGGTCAACGACACTAAATCTGCCGCATTCGCCACTTTGCTGTAAGGCACGTTGTGCGCCTCATGCGCCATCTCCAGCCAGCGATCGTAATTGGTGGTATAGATGCGTGAGAAGTTGCCTTGCGTGATCATGGTGTGAATTTCAGAACTGCGTACGTCGATATCCGGACGATGCCATTCGCGATCCATCCAGCTGCGCAGCGGTCCCAGCGAGCCTTTACGCTGTTTGTAATACTCCGCCAGCGACAAATGCGTGCCGTAGGTGTTAAAGATTTTCGGGTCGTAGCCCAGTTCTTTAGCCAGATGCGCAATCAGCTCATGCCATTCCGGCAGGCCAAGATTACGTGAAATGCCCGCACCGGCAAACAGGATCAATTTACCGGCATCGTAGGCGCGTTTTAGCTCGGGTTTCATGCCAATCCCCGCGATGTTTTCAAAAAGGTAGCGAAGCGGTCCAGCGCCAGGCGACGCATCGAAATCTCATTTTTTAGCTCGCCCATTTCAGCGAAGGTTTGCGTGTGCCCTTCCGGGATAAACACGCAGTCCCACTGAAATTCGCGAGGACCAGCAGGCTCGGTGGCGATGGTGCCACGCAGTTCGCCTTCGAACTGATACATTTTTTGCCCGTCACAATAGCCGAGCACGGTTTTCGCCGTGACGCACGGACTATCCAGCCCGCTCACCAGTTTAGTGAAGCGCTCGGCGTTCAGACGGCTCCAGAAGATGCGCGTCAGCCCGGCCGGCAAGCCGTTCAGACCATCCAGATAGAGCCCGGTGTGTTCGACAAATAGCGGACGACCAATAATCGAGAACGCTTTGGTGAGCTTGTCGCGCACCAGTTCGACCTCATTTTCAGTCTGAATCTCTTCAATACGGCGTGCGATAGGCAGCACTTCGACACCGACCGGCTCAAGGATGGTACGCACCTCGGCCAGCTTTAGCTCGTTGGCAGACAGGAATCGTATTTTCATTGCAATCAGTACGTTGAAAGTGGGTTTAGGCTCAGTAAAAGCCTTTCCGTTGGTAGATGATTCTAACGTGCATATGGGTTACTGGGTAGGAACAATCAATTATTTAAGTAAACAAAACTATGACTTTCACCAGGCATGAATCTAAAATAATTATGCGCCACTATTTGAAAAATATGACAAAGAAAAATGAGAACCTCAGATGATCTCTTATTTTCATTCCAGATATTCCATGCTAAGAGATTTGCCCTTCATTTTGCAGGGTGATAACCCAGAGAAAAAATTGCGCTTAACGCTGCTCATTGCTGGATTTTCCAGCATCCT
>NZ_DAMBSA010000254.1:0-6960 GCF_032054795.1 Pantoea sp. CTOTU49201 | reverse complement strand
AGCCCGGAGGATTGCATCTTGCGCGCCAGCGCGCGCAGCGTCGGCAGCGGTATTGCGGTTTTATCCATGGAATTCCCGTCAAAGCGAAACACGCCCGCCTGAGCGGGCAAAATCGTAATCTAGCGCGTTCGCAATACGGGCAGTAAGAGGGTTTCGCTTTGCGGCAATAAGCGGGACTTATCCCACTAAGGTCAGTGGATGATTCTCAACGTTGCGGCGCGACATCAGCGACAGCAGGATCGATTTCACCGCTTCGGCCGGCTGTGACAGCGGCAGGTGATCCGACATGCAGAACGACAGCGACACCTGCACATCCGGATCGACGATCTTCGCCATCCACGCATCGCCGCTTTTCAGCATCGCGCGCGCCGCGGATTCCGGCATGATGGTGGTGCCGAGACCGGCGCTCAGCGCGGCATTCAGCGTGGTTTGCGACTCGATCTCGCATTTCACGCGGTACTGCAGATTGTTGTGTACGAAGGCATCGTCGAGCACTTTGCGCATGATGTTGTAGACGCGCGGTAGGAACAGATCGTATTGCGCCACCTGCGCCAGCGGGATCTCTTTCACCGGTTGCGCGAGGCTGAACGGGCAGACGAAGTAGAGATCCTCTTTCATCAGCGGCATAAAGCGCAGGCCGTGAATGGTGCGGTGATCGTAAATTACCGCCATATCCATGCGGCCATTCATGATCAGTTCGCTTAGCGTGGTGCCGAAATTCTCATTGAAGTAGAGCACGATGCCGGGATGCTGCTGCTGCACTTCCATCATCAGCGGCAACGCGAGGTTTTGTGCGGCGGTGCCCGGTGCTAAGCCCACCGAGACGCTGCCGCTCAGCGACGCGCCAACCAGCTCAATGGCGCTTTGTGCCTGTTCACACTGGCGCAAAATCGCCTGCGCGTGGGAGTAGAGCGTTTTACCGGCTTCGGTCGGCGTCACGCCGCGCTTGGTACGAATGAGCAGTTGCTGATTCACTTCGCCTTCCAGCGTAGCCAGCTGCTGGCTCAGCGCGGGCTGGGCAATATGCAAAATATCGGCGGCTTGGGTCAGGCTGCCCACATCAACAATTTTAACAAAGTACTTCAGGCGACGAAGATTCATGAACGCTTCCTCCAACAGAACGCATAGCGGGTATCAAGCAAACTTGATGCCAAAATAAGCTTTCGCGAATGAACTCAGACAGGAGGGTAGAGTCACAGTGCCTCCTACGGCAGGTGCTGAGTTGGACAGTTGCCGAGACGGCGAGGGCAAAACAGCGACCTTTGCACTGGTATGGTGCGATTCACTCATTAGATTTGGCGATGATGGGAGTGAGTAAACGGGTGTTGCGCGCTGTTAACCGGCACTCAAAGTAACACTCTATTAACATTGCGTCAGGCGCTGGCGCGTGACCTGCCGCGCATTTCCACATCAGGCTCGCCACCTTTATGGCGAAAGTGTGCGGTCGGTTCAGTCATCGCTTTGTGTTATATCACCACAACAAAGCACTATTAACCGCCGCTTCGGGCAAAAACCTATCCTCTGGTACACGTCGTGTTTGCAGCTTGCTGCAGGCCGTTCATGCTGACACTGAGCCAGGATTAACCCATGCCCGAGATAGCTGATCGATTAAAGAATGTCACCGTTTCTGCCTCCGTTGCTATGACCCAAAAGGCCCGCGATCTCGCCGCGCAGGGCATTGATGTGGTAGCGCTTTCTACCGGTGAACCCGATTTCCCCACGCCACCTCACGCGATTGAAGCCGCTTACGCTGCCGCGCGCGCCGGAGATACGCGCTATCCGCCTACCGATGGCACGCCAGCACTGCGCAAGGCGATCCAGCTGAAGTTCAAACGCGATAACCAGCTCGATTACGACGTCAGCCAGATCCTCACCGCCGGCGGCGCTAAGCAGATCATCTTTAACGCGATCCTCGCGACCATTAATCCGGGCGATGAAGTGGTGATCCCGACGCCGTCGTGGATCAGCTATGCCGATATCGTCAAATTCGCCGGTGGCGTTCCGGTGGCGCTTCCTTGCGCGCAGGAGAACGGCTTCAAGCCGCTGCCTGCCGATTTAGATGCTGCCATCACCGACAAAACCAAATGGCTGCTGCTCAACTATCCGAGCAATCCCACCGGTTCGGTGGCGACCAAAGCGGAGCTGCGCGCGCTGGGCGAGGTGCTGTTGCGCCATCCGCAGGTGTGGATCATGACCGACGATATCTACGAACACCTGATTTATGACGATGTGCGTTTTTACACGCTGGCGCAGGTTGAGCCGCGTCTATATGACCGCGTGCTGACGGTTAACGGCGTGTCAAAAGCCTATTCCATGACTGGCTGGCGTTTGGGCTTTTGCGGCGGCCCGGCGCCGTTGATCAAAGCGATGAGCAACGTGAATACCCAGAACAGCGGCGGCGTTTGCACCTTAACCCAGGCCGCGGCGGTGGCGGTGCTGGAAGGCCCGCAGGATCTGCTGCAGGAGCGCGCGCACATCTATCGTCAGCGCCGCGATTACGTGCTGGAGCGCCTGACGTCGATTGACGGCTTGCGCTGCCATAAACCGCAGGGCGCGTTTTATCTGTTTGTGAATATCGCGGGCTATATCGGCAAAACCAGCGCCGGTGGCCGGTTGATCACTAATGATGCCGATTTTGTGCTGGCGCTGATTGAGGAGCAGCACGTGGTGACAGTGCAGGGCGCGGCGTACGGGATGAGCCCGTTTATCCGCTTGTCGTATGCCACGAGCATGGAGCGGTTAGAGACGGGATGCGATCGCATTGCGGCGTTTTGTGGTGGCTGCGTTTGATGTCCAGGTCGCCATAAATGGCGACCCTACAAAACATCATTGCGCGATAACCTCTGCGGCTGGGGCGACCTGATGGCCGCAGGCTTCGATTTCGCTGCGCACAATGGTGGCGAGCGCCAGCGAACCTGGCGTGTCGCTGTGAACCAGAATCGAGCGTGCACGCACTGCAATCTCTTCACCTTCAATCGTTGTTACCGTGCCATGCTGCAAAAACTGTCGCACGCGGGCGCGCAAGGCGGCTTCCTCTTTGATTACCGCACCGTTAATGCCGCGCGGCACCAAACGGCCTTGTGCGTCATAGGCGCGGTCCGCCAGAAACAGCGTCAGCGTTTTCAGGCCTGCCGCCTGCGCGGCGCCTTCGATGATGGTATCGGGCTGGGCGAAGATGATCAGATCGCTATTGATGCGCGCCACTAATTCCATCACCTGTTGCGCCAGCGCGGCATCGCGGTTGACGATGTTGCCCATCGCGGCGTGGAAACTGAAGTGGGAAACATAGGTGCCTTCCGCGCGGGCAATCGCCGTGAGCGCGCCGAGCTGATAGGCCACTTGCTGGCAAATCTCTTCGGCGCTAAACGGCAGTTCGCGGCGGCCAAAACCCTGACGATCCGGCAAGCCGGGATGTGCGCCAATCCCCACGCTATGTGCCTTCGCCAGCCGCACCATGTTGCTCATGATCGCCGGATCGCCCGCGTGGAAACCGCAGGCGATATTGGCGGATGACACCACTTTCATCAGTGCGGCGTCATCGCACAGCTGGTAAACGCCAAAACCTTCACCCATATCGGAATTCACATCAATCTTCATGCCTGGTTTCCTTGTGCGGATTAAACGGTAAGCGCTTTACGCAGTGGCTGGCAGCTGAGACGCAGGCGGCTCAGCCAGCGCGTGACTTCCTGTTCGATGGCGATCGCTTCACGCACATCACATTGGATCAGCTGGATCGACTGGCCCGGCAGCACTTGTCCCAGCCGCCACAGATCCTGCTCGATCACGCCAGCGATCTTCGGATAACCGCCCGCGGTGTTAGCATCGCTCAGTTGGATGATCGGTTCGCCACCCGGCGGCACCTGCACAATGCCGGGGATCAGTCCGTACGATCGCATCTCAACGGTTTCTGACGGGAAGATCGGATCGCCTGATAGCCGATAGCCGGTGCGATTGCTTTGATTCGATACTTGCCATGACTGCTGCCAGAAACGCGCGGCATCGGCGGCAAACAGCGGGTATTCGCCGGAGGGAATGGCGCGCAGCTGAATGTCTCCGGCGCTGTTGCGGGGAAAACAGGCGTGTAATGCGCTGTCTGGCGGTTCGATGCCGATGCCGCTGTGGGGAAGTGCCGGGCTGCGACTTTCGCCGAGCGCCAGACGATCGCCACGCTGCAGTGGACGTCCTTCAACGCCGCCGAAGCCGCCGCGCAGCGCGGTACTGCGTGAGCCGAGCACCAGCGGCACATCAATGCCGCCAGCAATACACACATAGCCACGCGCGCCGCTGCGCGGATAGCGCAGCTCCAGCACTTGTCCGGCGCGCACGCTGCAGCCCCACCACGGCGGCAGCGGCGTGCCATCCAGCGTGGCTCGGCAATCCGCGCCGGTCACCGCGATACTGCTGTTTTGCAAAAAACGTACGCGGAATGGGAACAGCTGCACTTCAATCGCCGCTGCATTTTCGTCATTGCCGAGCAGGAGATTGCCGGCACGCAGCGCCAGCGGATCCATCGCGCCGCTCACCGACACGCCCATGTGGCGATAGTTGAAGCGTCCTAAATCCTGCACCGTGTTCAGCGCACCGCTCTGTTCGATCTCAATCACAGCTCAATCCTCTGCGGCAGAAAACGGATGCGATCGCCCGGTGCCATCAGCGCGGGCGATGCGGCCAGCGGATCAAATACTGCCAGCTCGGCAAAACCAATCGCGTTCCAGCCGTTCGGGCCGGTTAGCGCCGAGACGCCCGCCTGTGCGCCGCCGATGGTGACGGTGCCTTTCAGCATGCTGAGCGACGGCACTTTCTTGCGCGGTGTCGCCAGCAGCGGATCGAGACCGTGCAGATAACCGAAGCCCGGCGCGCTGCCCAATGCAAACACCGTGTATTCGCTTTGATGGTGCAGACGCACCACTTCGCGCGGGCTTAAGCCGGTATGGCGGCATACCGCCTCGAGATCGGTGGCGTGTTCACCGCCGTAATGCACCGGGATTTCAATCAGTTTGCCCTGCGGACTGATCGCCTGCGCCTGATCCCAGGCAGCATGCAGTTGCATGCGCACGGCGGTTTCATCGGCTGGAATATGGCGGAACAGCACCAGCAGATTGGTGACGCCGGGGATCAGCGCTTCAATCGCTTCGTCGGCATGCAGCAGGCGCGCCAGCGACCAGATGCGCCGCTGCGCCGGGAGATCGAAACCGCCTGGCGCTTCCACCAGCCACGCGCGTGCGCCGATGGTGGAGAGCTTGATAGCAGAGGAGCAAGCCAGCGCGGGAACGCTGGCAGGCTGGAGAGCAGAGTGCGACTTCACGGGCATGGTTATTCCAGCGGTTCAAATTTCAGACTGGAGAGCGGCTGTACGCGCTCTTCGCGCACCATTTTGTATTCGGTGTTGGGCCCAATCCACGTATCCCAGATTTTGTCGATGGTGCCGTCATCGTCCATCGCCTTCAGGCTGCTGTTGACGCTGGCCAGCAGCGCCGGTTCATCACGCTTCATGCCGACACCAATCGGCTCCAGCGCCATTGGCTCTTTGATCATCGCCAGATTGATACCGTCTTTTTTCGCCTGTGAAATGGTTTTGATGCCGGTCATGGTGTTGGTGACGAAGCCGACTGATTTGTTCTGCTCCAGTGCGAGGAACGCGGAAGCCGAATCCTGGAAGGTCACCGCTTTGCCGCCTTTGATGTGGATCGACTGTTCAGAGGTGGTGCCTTTGGTGGCGCTGATGCGTTTGCCCTGGAAATAGCTCAGCGGCTTGTCGGCCAGCGGTGCTTTGACCAGCAGCATCTCCTTGGCGACGTAATAGGGATCGCTGAACTGAATCTGGTTGCCGCGAGTTTTGGTGTAGGCAAGATTAGCGATCAATACGTCGGCGCGACCAGTGGCAATCACTGCAATACGCGCTTCTACCGAGGTGGGCACCAGCGTCAGTTTGACGTTCATCTGCTTCGCCAGCGCGTTGCACAGATCGATATCCATGCCCGCCAGCTGGCGCGTTTTCGGATCCGGAGAAGAGAAGGGCGGCACGTCAGAGTAGACCGCGCACTTCAGCTCGCCGCTGGATTTGATGTTCGCCATCATGTCTGCATTAGCAGCCGAAATAGCCAGCAGCGGCAGCAGTGCCAGCCCGATGGTGGTACGTCTTTTCATGGTCATGTGAACTTCCTCAATGATGAATACCACGGCGTCACCGGGACGGAGCGCCTGATTTCTCGCTTTTCTGGACTATATCGGCTTTGTTTTCAGACGAAAAAGAGGGAAACCCTGTCGTGCAATAGCAAAAAAATATGGCTACGCGGCGCATAAGTTCTTTCTATTCGGGCAGAGCAAAAAAGTGTTATCCAGCGCACACTTTTCTCGCCAGGCTGGTCGCATGTCCTCTCGGCAGTCCCGCCGATTGCATGTGGTAGAGAGAAGTGAAAAAGCATGAATGCCCGATTAGGCGTGTTATTGAAGATAGTGGCCGCGCTGTGCGCCACCTTGATGCTGGCGTGTGTAAAGGGGCTGAACGGCGCCATTCCCACCGGCGAAGTGATTTTTTTCCGCAGTTTTATCGCGCTGTTTCCGCTGCTGATTTGGCTGAAAATGCAGGGCAACGTGCTGGAAAACCTCAAGACGCGTAACCTGTTTGGTCACTTTATACGTGGCTTCTCCGGCACCGGCGGGATGTATTTTAACTACCTGGCGCTGGTGTATATCTCGCTCGCCGATGCCACCGCGCTGAGCTATGCAGCGCCGCTGTTTACCGTGATCATGGCGGCGATGCTGCTGAAAGAGCGGGTGCGGGTTTCGCGCTGGATCGCGGTGGTAGTGGGATTATCCGGCATTCTGATCATGCTCTCTTCCAGCCTGAGCGCCAGCGGCGCGCTGTTTTCTCATGATGCCAGCAACGCGACGGCGAGCCTTGGCGTGGCATTTGCGCTGATTGCGGCGCTGTGTTCCGCGACCTCTAACGAACAAATT
>NZ_DAMBSA010000253.1:0-6967 GCF_032054795.1 Pantoea sp. CTOTU49201 | reverse complement strand
CCAGCACGCCAGCGGCCTGCTCAGCGTTGGCCAGATCGAAACCGGTGTGCAGGTTGTAGATACCGAAGCCCAGCTTCTCCTGCAGCACTTTCGCGGCACAGACGTTTGCCAGAATCATCGACTCTTCAACAATACGGTTAGCGATGCGGCGTGGCTCGGAAATGATATCCAGCACTTCGCCTTTCTCGCCCAACACAAAGCGATAGTCCGGGCGATCTTTAAACACCAGCGCGTGGGTTTGACGCCACTCGCTGCGGGCCAGGCAAACCTGGTGCAGCAGGCGAATCTGCTGAGCAATGGCGTCATTCTCAGGCTGCCAGCTGCCGCTGTTTTCCAGCCAATCGGAAACTTCGTCATAAACCAGCTTGGCTTTTGACTCGATCCACGCGGCAAAGAAATGCACGTCATCAGCCAGGCTGCCATCTTTCAATACGGTGACGCGGCACGCCAGCGCTGGGCGACGCTCATTCGGACGCAGAGAACAGACGTCGTCAGAGAGTTCGCGAGGCAGCATCGGGATGTTAAAGCCCGGTAGATAGTTGGTGAACGCGCGTTTTGACGCCAGCTTATCCAACTCGCTGCCTTCCGCCACGTAAGCGGTTGGATCGGCGATGGCGATGGTCAGGATCAGATTGCCGTCGGCGGCTTCTTCCACGTACAGCGCATCATCCATATCCTGGGTGCTGGCGCTGTCGATGGTGACGAAGTTCAGCGCGGTCAGATCTTCACGCTGCAGATTTTCGTCAAGCATCTCACCAAAACCGACGTCCGGAGCCTGACGCTCGAGGTTATGGCGCGACAAGGTGACCCACCACGGCGCGAGGTGATCGTCCGCGGTGACAATGAATTCGGTCAGTTCGGCATAGAAACCGCGATCGCCTTTCAGCGGGTGACGACGCATCTCTGCCACCGCCCAATCGCCGGTCTGGAAATCGTGGGTCACGCCACGTTCGGCGCGGCACTGAATCGCATCTTTCAGCAGCGGATGATCCGGCACAATCGACAGGCGATCGTCCTTCTTCTGCACGCGGCCGACAAAGCGGGTCAGGAACGGCTCAACCAGGGTTTCCGGCTCGGCACTCTCGCGGTCTTTATCGGTGTGGATCACGGCAGAAATACGGTCGCCGTGCATCACTTTCTTCATCTGCGGTGGCGGAATGAAGTAGCTTTTCTGGGCATCAACTTCGAGGAAGCCAAAGCCTTTTTCCGTACCTTTAACAACACCTTCGACGCGCGGAGTCTGCGCGTGAAGCTTCTCTTTAAGCTGCGCGAGCAGCGGATTATCCTGGAACATAATTTATATAGTTTCGTGGCCTAAGAGCGGCTGACAGTTTTACGCGAATCGGGTCCGCGCGGCAAGGCCAAAACAGGCTAAAAAGCCGCTTTACGCGGCTTTTTACCTTCTGATAACGCTTTGGTCAGGCGATGCGTTGTGACGCTACGGCGGCAGTTAATGCCAGCTTCACCGGCACCGATTTTGAGGTCGGCGTGCCGCTGCCGTCGCCAAAACTGGAGAGCGGCACCAGCGGGTTAGTTTCCGGATAATAAGCCGCAAGGTTGCCGCGCGGAATGTTATACGGCACCAGTTTGAAACCGCAGACGCGACGGGTTAAACCGTCATTCCACAGCGTCTCGATATCCACCAGTTGGCCTTCAGCAAAGCCCAGCGACGCCATATCGTCCGGATGGATAAACACCACTTCACGCTGACCGTACACGCCGCGATAACGGTCATCGAGGCCGTAAATCGTAGTGTTGTACTGATCGTGTGAACGCAGGGTTTGCAGCGTAAACGGCACCGCGACATCACCTAACTGCGGGAACAGCGAAGTCGGCAGGGCGGCAGCGCTGAACTCGGCACGTTTGCTTGGCGTATTGAAGCGCAGCTCGGCGGCAGCGCTACCGAGGTAAAAACCGCCCGGAATGTCGCATTTATTATTGAAATCAGCAAAGCCGGGAATGGTGGCGGCGATGTGATCGCGAATCAGATCGTAATTGCCTGCCATCGCCAACCAGTCGATTTTATCGCTGCCTAACGTCGCATGGGCGATGCCGGCCACAATCGCGGTTTCGGAACGCTGCGTTTCCGCCAGTGGAATGCCGACACCTTCTGAGGCGTGCACCATGCTGAACGAGTCTTCAACGGTGATGTACTGATTTCCGCTGGCCTGGCGATCGCGTTCGGTACGGCCCAGCGTCGGCAGAATCAGCCCTTCATGGCCTGGCACCAAATGGCTGCGATTGAGTTTGGTGCTGATGTGCACGGTTAAACCGCAATGCTGCAACGCTTCTTCGGTGACCGGTGAATCCGGTGCGGCCGCCGCAAGGTTGCCGCCCAGCGCAATCAGCACCTTCACTTCGTCACGCAGCATCGCGTTTAGCGCTTCAACGGTGTTGTGGCCGTGCTCGCGCGGTGGCTCAAAATCAAAGTGCGCGCCGAGGGCATCGAGGAACGGCTTGCCCGGTTTCTCATCAATGCCCATGGTGCGGTTACCTTGCACATTACTGTGGCCGCGCACCGGACACAGGCCTGCGCCTTTCTTGCCCAACTGACCAAACAGCAGCTGCAGGTTGGTGATCTCGCGGACGGTATCCACTGAATGTTTATGCTGCGTGATGCCCATCGCCCAGGTAACAATCACGCGTTCAGAACTTTGATAAATCGCCGCCGCTTCACGGATCTGAACTTCGCTCAGACCGGATTGGCGCACAATATCGTCCCAGCGGGTATTATCCACCGCAGCGATATAGTCTTCTACACCATGCGTATTAGCATCAATAAACGCCTGATCGAAAATGCCTTTTTCACCGGCTGCCAAACGTGCACGCTGTAGCTCGAGCAGGGCTTTCACCATGCCGCGCACCGCCGCCATATCGCCGCCCAGATTAGGCTGGTAATAGGCAGAACTAATGGTGCCGGCCATCGACGTCACTACTTCTAACGGCTTTTGCGGATCGGCAAAACGCTCAAGGCCGCGTTCGCGCAGTGTGTTAAAGGTGACGATCTTCGCACCGTGATCGGCGGCGTGGCGCAGACTGTGCAGCATGCGCGGATGGTTGGTGCCCGGATTCTGACCCAAAACGAAAATCGCGTCGGCGTGATCAAAATCGTCCAGACGAATAGTGCCTTTACCGACGCCGATGCTGCGCTTCAGGCCGGTGCCGCTGGCTTCATGGCACATGTTGGAGCAGTCAGGGAAGTTGTTGGTGCCCATCACGCGGCCAAACAGCTGATAAAGCCACGAGGCTTCGTTGCTGGCGCGACCGGAGGTATAAAGCTCCATCTGGTTCGGATGATCCATCGCCTGCAGATGGCGAGCAATTAAGGCTAACGCATCGTCCCAGCTGATCGGTTCGTAATGGTCGGTGGCGCTGTTGTAGCGCATTGGATGGGTTAAGCGACCCTGATACTCAAGGAAGTAATCGCTTTGCTGATAAAGGGTGCTGACGCTGTGCTGGGCAAAAAATTCTGGCTCAACCACACGACGCGTGGCTTCCCACGTCACCGCTTTCGCCCCGTTTTCACAGAAGCTAAAGGTGCTTTTATTGTCATCGCCCCATGCGCAACCGGGGCAGTCGAAACCGCGCGCTTTGTTCATGCGCATCAGGTTACGCATGTTTTTCAGGGCAGCTTTACTATCAAGGACGAAACGGGTGGTGGCTTCCAATGAACCCCAGCCGCCCGCAGCAGCGCGATAGGGTTGAATCTTACGTTTAAATTTCATAGTTGCAGGCTTATTTGTTTATGAGTTGTTATCAGAATATGTCTTCTGTTAGCGGGAAGTGTGCGACTCTCCTTAAAAGTTGTCTAATTGATTGGTTTAATGGTGCGATAGGCGGCGTTTATCGCGAATCGGGCGTAAAGCGTGACCTAAGTCAAACTTTCCCGGCTGTTCAGGGGCGGCGGTTACGTGCTGCTGAGATAACTGGCTAATAATTGCTCTTTCCATTCTGAAAAGGGCACGCGCATGAAGAATCTGGCAAGCCAAATTCACGCCTTCGGTAAAGCCTTAATGATGCCCATCTCGGTGATCGCTGCCGCAGGGATCTTTCTTGGCCTGGCCGCCGCAATGCAAAACCCGGCGATTACCGGCGATGCCTTCGCCAATCTGCAGGTGCCACAACTGATCATCGGGTTTATTCGCAAAGTGGCGGGTGCGCTGTTCGCCAATCTGCCGCTGTTCTTTGCGGTGGCCAGCGCCATCGGGCTGGCGAAAGCGGAGAAACCCACCGCCGCCTTTGCCGCTGTGATTGGCTATATCGCCATGAACGTCGGTATCAGTTCCACGCTGGCCTCGAAAGGATTGACGGCCGCCACCACCACGCCAGAAGCGCTGCAGAAAGCGGGCATGGATCAAACTGCAGCAATGATGACGTCCGCCGAATACATCGACATGCTCGGCATCTTTACCTACAACATGAGCGTGCTGGGCGGCGTGATTGCCGGATTGATTACCGTGGTGCTTCACAACCGCTTCTACACCCAGCAACTGCCGACGGCGATCAGCTTCTTTGGCGGACGCCGCTTTGTGCCGATCGTTACCGTGGTGGTGCTGCCGCTAGTGGGCGTGCTGCTGGCGTTGATTTGGCCGACCATCGGCGCAGGCATCGCGTGGGTGGGTTTGATGATTGGTAAAAGCGGGCAATACGGCGCCTTCCTGCTCGGCACCAGCGAACGTTTGCTAATTCCTACCGGCTTGCACCATATCCTCAACGAAACCGTGCGCTTCACGCCGATTGGCGGCATGGCAACGGTGGATGGGCAAAGCATTGTCGGTGCGCTCAACATCTTTAACACCTCGCTGACGCATCCCGGCGCCATCCCGGACGATACAGTGCGCGGTGCCACGCAGTTCCTCGCACAGGGCAAAATTCCGGTGATGATGTTTGGCTTGCCGGCCGCCGCACTGGCGATTTACCACACCGCGCGCCCCGAACATAAGCAGCGCGTCAAAGCGCTGGTGCTGGCCGGTGCGCTGACCTCCTTTACCACCGGCATCACCGAACCGCTGGAGTTCTGTTTCATCTTCGTTTCTCCGGTGCTGTATATCCTGCATGCGCTGTTAACCGGCCTGTCATTTATGTTGATGTCGATGCTGCATTTGATGATTGGCAACGTGCAGGGCGGCGCCATCGATCTGGTGGTGTTCGGCATTCTCGGTGGCAGCAAAACGCATTGGTGGTGGACGATTGTGCTCGGCGTAATTTATGTGCCGATTTACTACTACGGCTTCCGTTTTGTCATCACGCGGATGCGGGTTGAAACGCCGGGACGGGAATCCGATGAGGAGCACAAACCCGAACAGGTGGCGGCGGATGAGCGCACCAAAGTGATCATCAGCGGGCTGGGCGGCGAAGCCAATATAGAGGACGTCGATTGCTGCTTCACGAGGCTGCGCGTGCGAGTTAAACAGATGAATGAAGTGGTCGATCAAACCTTACTGACCACCGGCGCGAACGGCATCAATCGCGTTAGTGAACACGATGTGCAGGTGATTTACGGCCCGCAGGTCGAGAAGATCGCCAACGACGTAAAAAGTGCCTTGGGCGTGGCGTAACTCAATGGTCGCTGCGCGTAGCATCAGCGCAGCGGTAACCGCCATGATACACTGCCGTTTTCCAGCCAATTCTGCTTTCCATGGACATCAAACAATTAATCTACCTGACTAATCTTGAGCGCGAACGCCATTTTGGCCGTGCGGCAGAAGTCAGCTTTGTCAGCCAGCCGACGCTATCGATGCGTCTGAAAAACCTTGAGCGCGAATTAGGGCTGTCGCTGATCAACCGCAGTAACAATTTCGATGGTTTTACGCCGGAAGGCGAGCGCGTGCTGACCTGGGCGCGGGAAATTGTCTCGGTGTATCAGGGATTAAAGCTGGAAGTGGAGTCGCTCAAGCATGGCGTCAACGGTACGTTGCGGCTTGGCGTCATGCCGCAGTGCAGCGTGGCGCTGCCCGCATTGTTGAAAGCGGTGGAAGCGCGTTATCCGCAGCTCGACTATCGCGTTGCCGCGATGAGCGCCGATCAGCTGCTGGAAGCGCTCAACAGCCATACGGTTGATGGCGGTATCGGCTTCTTTGAACTGACGTCATTGCGCGAGCTGCATTTCCAGACTGCGCTATTGAAAGATCCGGGCGTCGAAGCGCTGTTTAATCCGGCGCATTTCCCGGCGCTGCTGGAGCAAGAGAGCATTTCGCTCACCACACTAGCCAGCCAGCCGCTGTGTCTGGCGGAACCGACACGCTATTTTCGTCGTTATCTCGATGGGCAACTGCGTGAAACCGGCTTGATACCGCGCGTTATCGTTGAGAGCGCGTCGATTATGCAGCTGCTGCAAAGTGCGCAGGTTGGCCTCGGCGTGATGGTGTCGCCATGCGGGCATCTGTTGCCGGAGCTGATGCAGAATCTGGCGCGGCGGCCGATTGAGATGGCGCCGATGGGCCGGCAGGCGGCATTAGTGATTGCCGAGCCGGGCAGAGCATCGCCGCTGGCTCAGCATTTCTTTGATGAAGCGCGGCGGCATCTGCCCGATTAACGGGTTTCGCCGAGCGCCATCAGCAAGCGGTCCTGCCAGCTGGCGAAAGCTACCGCTTGTAACAAGGTGAAGATGCGTTCGCTGCCCCAGCCCGCGTTCAGCAGCGGTTGCAGATGCGCAGCGCTGAAGCGGTCGGGCAGGCGAGTAAGCTGGGCGCTGAGTGAAATCACTGGCGATGATGCGCCGGCGCTTTCGACATCCTGCAACAGCGCGGCACGCCATTCATCAGACACAAAATCAAACTGACGTCGACAACCCAGCACGCGCGCGCTGACTGCCTGCGCCAGCGCTTCATCCTCGGCAAAATGTTCACTCAGCCGCTGCTTCAGAGTGGCGAAGCCATACAGCGCTTGCGCATCATGCACCAGCAACCAAACGGCATCATCCAATCCCTCAATGCCCTGACAGAAGGTCACCGCCGCCAGCTGATCG
>NZ_DAMBSA010000252.1:0-7037 GCF_032054795.1 Pantoea sp. CTOTU49201 | reverse complement strand
TAACCACCAATTGCCATGCCCGCCGCGAACGTCACGGCGTGCTGCTCGGCAATCGCCACATCAAAATATTGCTGTGGATAATCGCGCGAGTAGCTCACCATGCCGGAACCTTCACGCATCGCTGGCGTTACCGCCATCAGGCGCGCATCGTCAGCGGCCATTTCGCTCAGCCAGTTGCCGAAGATTTTCGAGTAGCTTGGCAAGCCCGGCACGCTTTTCGGCAGCGCTAAGCTGGCGGGATCGAACTTCGGTACCGCATGCCAGGTGATCGGATCTTCTTCCGCCGGGGCATAACCTTTGCCCTTTTTGGTCATAATGTGCAGGAACTGCGGACCTTTCAGATCGCGCATGTTCTTCAGCGTGCTCACCAGCGTCAGCACGTCGTGGCCATCCACCGGGCCGATATAGTTAAAGCCCAGCTCTTCAAACAGCGTGCCCGGCACCACCATGCCCTTCAGGTGCTCTTCAGTGCGCTTCACCAGCTCTTTAATCGGCGGCAAACCGCCCAATACACGCTTGCCGCCTTCGCGCAGGCGTGAATAGGTTTTCCCGGAGAGAATCTGTGCCAGACGATTGTTGAGTGCGCCCACGTTTTCGGAGATCGACATCTCGTTATCGTTGAGAATCACCAGCATATCCGGCTTGATGTCACCGGCGTGGTTCATGGCTTCAAACGCCATGCCCGCCGTGATCGCGCCATCACCAATGATACAGGCGGTGCGGCGGCCTTTGCCTTCACGCTCGGCGGCAACGGCCATGCCGAGTCCGGCGCTGATCGAGGTGGAAGAGTGGCCCACGCTTAACACGTCGTACTCACTCTCACCGCGCCACGGGAACGGATGCAGGCCATTTTTCTGGCGGATGGTGCCGATGCGATCGCGGCGTCCGGTCAGAATTTTGTGCGGATAAGCCTGATGGCCGACGTCCCACACCAGATGATCAAAGGGGGTGTTATAAACATAATGCAGCGCCACTGTTAGCTCGACGACGCCCAGACCCGATGCAAAGTGGCCGGAAGAACGGCTCACGCTATCCAGCAGATACTGACGCAGTTCGTCACACAGCTCCGGAAGTTTTTCTTTCGGTAATAAACGTAATTCCTGAACCGTGTTGGCTAACGCCAGTGTCGGGTATTTTGCAATATCAAAACTCATCAGAGACTCATTATGAAAGTTATTTATCGCGTTCAATTATGAAGCTTGCCAGCGCTTGTAAGGCGATTGTGTTGTAAGACTGTGCCGCCAGAATATCGAGCGCGCCGAGCGCCTCTTGATAAAGATCCCAGGCTTTACTGCGGGCATTTTCCAGCCCCATCAATGCAGGATAGGTGCTTTTACCCAACGCCTGATCTGAGCCCTGTGTTTTCCCTAACACGGCGGTATCGCCGATTACATCGAGGATGTCATCCTGCACCTGAAACGCCAGTCCGATGGCGTTGGCGTAGGTATCCAGCACCGGCAACGCGGCGCGGCCACGCTCGCCGGCGGCTAATGCGCCAAGACGTACCGCTGCACGTATTAACGCGCCGGTTTTATGACGGTGAATCTGTTCCAGCTGCGCCAGATCGATACTTTTGCCTTCCGCCGCCAAATCCAACGCCTGACCGCCGCACATGCCTGCCACGCCGCTGGCCTGCGCCAGTTCGGAAATCATCGCAATACGCGCTTCGGCGTTGACGCCGGGCATTGGCTGATCGGCCAGAATCGAAAAGGCCAGAGTTTGCAGAGCATCGCCGGCGAGAATCGCCGTGTCTTCACCATATTTTATATGGCAGGTTGGCTGCCCGCGGCGTAACGCATCGTCATCCATCGCCGGCAGATCGTCATGAATCAGGGAATAAGCATGGATGCATTCCACGGCCGCAGCCGGCACATCCAGGCTGGCCGAATCGGCCTTCAGCATTTCGCCTGTTGCGTACACCAGAAAGGGACGCAGACGCTTACCGCCTAATAATGCCCCATACTCCATGGCATTAACCAGAGGAGAACTCTGAAAAGGAAGTGGATCTATTAAGCGCGTCAAAGCCTGATTGACGCGTTGATGGTACGCGCTCAGCAGTTTAGCGAAATCCATTACTCATTTTCCGGGGTAAAAGGGGCGAGGGCGGCATCTTTCTCGTCGCTGAGCAGGATTTGCACGCGCTGCTCTGCCTGCTGCAGGGTTTGCTGACCGGTACGTGCCAATTGTACGCCGCGTTCGAATTCGTTCAGCGCCTGCTCCAGCGGCAGCTCGCCACTTTCCAGACGGCTGACAATCTGTTCCAGCTGCTGCAATGCGCTTTCAAAACTGGCAGGCGCTTCGGCTTTTTTCGGCATAATCAGTGTCGACTCACAGGTTAGGACATTATCTTGCAATCGGTCATGGTAGCCGACAGGGATTAATTAGCAAAATAATGAATGTGACTGCGGTTGCAGAAGCAGTCACCCAGCAAAGGTGATATACTTTTGCGCCTCGGATGCGGGGGCTCCTGAATCAACCCGCAATTATATGATTTTAACAGCTAAGTGCCGATGCTTTTAGCACTTATTTGCCCAAACGAACCCCTGTCGCCATGAAGTTTATCATCAAGCTGTTCCCAGAAATCACCATCAAAAGTCAGTCGGTGCGTCTGCGCTTTATCAAAATTCTCACCAGCAGCATTCGTAATATCCTGCGCACCGTCGATGAAGATATCAAAGTGGTGCGTCACTGGGACCACATCGAATTGCGTTCCAAAAATGAGTCGCTGCGTGAAACCATCGTTACCGAATTAACGCGCATTCCGGGTATTCACCATGTGCTGGCGGTGGAAGACCGCGCCTACACCGATATGCACGATATCTTCGAGCAGACGCTGGTGCTGAACCGCGAGCGTCTGGAAGGCAAAAGCTTCTGCGTGCGCGTGAAGCGTCGCGGCAAGCACAGCTTCAGCTCGCAGGACGTAGAACGCTACGTTGGCGGCGGCCTTAATCAGCATATCGCCAGCGCGCGCGTGCAGCTCAATCGCCCGGACGAAACGGTGAATCTGGAGATCGAAGACGATCGCCTGTTACTGATCACCGCACGCTATGAAGGCTTAGGCGGTTTCCCGATTGGTACCCAGGAAGATGTTCTGTCACTGATTTCCGGTGGTTTCGACTCTGGCGTGTCGAGCTACATGCTGATGCGTCGCGGCTGCCGCGTGCATTACTGCTTCTTCAACCTTGGCGGTGCGGCACACGAAATTGGCGTGCGTCAGGTTGCGCATTATCTGTGGCAGCGCTTTGGTCGCTCGCACCGCGTGCGTTTCGTGGCGATCAACTTCGAGCCGGTGGTGGGTGAGATTCTGGAGAAAGTGGACGACGGCCAAATGGGCGTAGTGCTGAAGCGCATGATGGTGCGTGCGGCGTCGATGGTGGCGGAACGTTACGGCGTGCAGGCGCTGGTGACCGGCGAAGCGCTGGGCCAGGTTTCCAGCCAGACGCTGACTAACCTGCGTTTGATCGATAACGCCTCCGATACGCTGATTCTGCGTCCGCTGATCTCTCATGATAAAGAGCACATCATTGATGTGGCGCGTAAGATCGGCACCGAAGATTTTGCCCGCACCATGCCAGAATATTGCGGCGTGATTTCGAAAAGCCCAACCGTTAAAGCGGTGAAAGGGAAGATCGAAGCGGAAGAGCAAAACTTCGATTTCGAGATCCTCAATCGTGTGGTGCAGGAAGCCAGCAACGTCGATATCCGTGAAATCGCCGAGCAGACGGAAGAAGAAGTGGTGGAAGTTGAAACCGTTGACTCCTTCACCAGCAACGACGTAGTGCTGGATATTCGTTCGGCCGATGAGCAGGACGCGAAGCCGCTGGAGGTCGAAGGCGTTGAAGTGAAGACCCTGGCGTTCTACAAACTCAGCACCCAGTTTGGCGATCTGGACCAGAGCAAAACCTGGCTGCTGTATTGCGATCGCGGTGTGATGAGTCGCCTGCAGGCGCTTTATCTGCACGAGCAGGGCTTCAAAAACGTAAAAGTTTATCGCCCTTAATCAGTAGGGTCGCCATTTATGGCGACCTCTGCCAATTAACGCTCTTCAAACTCCTGATAATTATAAATTCCCGCCGCCAGCACCAGCTGTGAAGCCACTTCACGCGCGGTCTCTTTATCCACCAGCAAATCAATCAGCTTCAAGGCAAAATCAATTGCGGTGCCCGGTCCCTGGCTGGTCAGCAGGTTAACGCGCGGATCCCACACCACGCGGCGCTCCATCCATTTACTGTCTGGAATGGTGTCACGCAGGCCGGGAAAACCGGTCATATTGCCGACGGGAAACAGATCGTGCGCGACCAAAACCGTGCCCGGCGCGGCACAAATCGCCGCCACAATCTTGCTGGAGAGATGGAACTGGCGCACGGTTTCCACCAGCAGCGGGCTGTCGCGGAAAGTCTCCGCGCCTTTCAAACCGCCGGGCAGTACAATCGCATCGTAGTCGTTATCCGCGACCTCAACCAAAGGCGCATCCGCCAGCAGCCGCACACCACGCGAACAGACGATCTCACGCGTGCCATCGCTCTCCACGCTGGCGGTGGTGACGCTTAATCCGCCGCGTACCAGCAAATCGATAGTGGTGACCGCTTCGGTCTCTTCACTTCCATGTGCCAGGCAAACCAGAACCGATGCGTTCGCGCTCATAGTGGGACTCCTTACGTTTAATCAGATCGTACAAACGGGTATTTTCCGGCAGTGAAATGCCCTGCGCGCGTGCGCGGCGCAACAGGTAACCGGTGATGTAATCAATTTCGGTCAGACGCTGCGCCCGCACATCTTGCAGCATCGATGAGGTATTGGCAGCGGTGCTATCGATCACGTCGTAAATAATGTCGCGCAGATTATCCACCGCCATGTGCTGGCCTTCGCGCTCCATCACCCAGGCGATCTCTTCGCACAGCATTGCTATTTGTTCCGGCCAGGCACGTAGCGCGCCGTTTTGGCAATCATGCTCAACGGTCATCGGATTGATCACGCAGTTGATGGCCAGCTTGCGCCAGCTGGCGGCGGCGATGTTGTCATGCCAGGCCACATCCGGCAGCGCCTGATGCAGAATATCGGCGATATCAATCAGCGCGGCGCTTTCACGATTGGCGGGACCAATGTGCGTGATGCCGTGCGCGATATGTTTAATCACCGTGCCGTCGCGCATCGCGGCGTGTGTGGTGATACCGCGTAGCAGCGGCTGACGCAGATCTTTCAACTCTTCCAGCGTTCCCATGCCGTTATGCAGCAGCAGAATCGGCGCGTGCGTCGGCAGCACGCTTTGCAGGTTTTTCACTGCAGGGGAAACCTGCGGCGCTTTGAGCGTCACCAGTAATAGCTGGCTTTCGGCGAGGAACAGCGGATCGTTAGCGATAAAGGTGTGATTGCTCACCTGGCCTTGCGGATCGACCACGTTGGCGGAGCAATACGGCTGCGGCACACGTAACCAACCCTGCACCTCATGTCCCTGACGAGCGAGAGCGGCGAGCCAAATTTGACCTAAGGCGCCACACCCCAACACGGTAATTTTCATTTTGCCTCCCGTGGGCGGGTTCCTGTTTTCACGTTACGAGTAAGTATAGCTTTCCATGTATCGTATTTTATTAGCGCCACAAGACGCGTATTATGCATGTCACTTTAGTATCAGGAGAAGAAAAGATGCCATCTTTCGATATCGTTTCCGAAGTCGAATTGTCGGAAGTGCGAAATGCCGTGGAGAATGCGAGCCGCGAGATCTCAACCCGTTTCGATTTCCGTAACGTGAGTGCAACCATTGAGCTCAACGAAAAGAATGAGACCATCAAACTCAGCAGCGAATCTGATTTTCAGGTAAAGCAGCTGGTGGATATTCTGCGCGAAAAGCTGCTGAAGCGTGGCATTGAAGGCGCGGCGATTGAAGTGCCAGAAGAGATCGTGCACAGCGGTAAAAACTGGTCGGTGGAAGCCAAGCTGAAGAAAGGTATCGAAAGCGATATCGCGAAAAAGCTGGTGAAGCTGATTAAAGACAGCAAGCTGAAAGTGCAGACGCAGATTCAGGGTGAAGAACTGCGCGTAACCGGTAAGTCACGCGACGATCTGCAAGGTGCGATGGCGCTAGTGCGCGGTGGCAACCTCGGTCAGCCTTTCCAGTTCAAAAACTTCCGCGACTAATCGCGTTTGTCGCGCGCCGCACGACGATAAAGCGTGCTGCGCGCGACGCCTAAGGCTTCCGCCGTTTTACTGATATTGCCATTAAAGCGCTGCAGCGTTTCGCTGATCAATCGTTCATCATGACTCTGCCGATCGGGCTGTGGCGGCAACGCCGCGCGACGATACTCGGCTGGTAAATGCACCTCAGTCACTTCCTCACCTTCATCCGCCAGCGCCAGCAGCACGCGTAACAAGCTGCGCAATTGCCGCACGTTCCCCGGCCACGGCAGCTGTGCC
This sequence comes from Pantoea sp. CTOTU49201, assembly GCF_032054795.1. Classification (NCBI taxonomy): domain Bacteria; kingdom Pseudomonadati; phylum Pseudomonadota; class Gammaproteobacteria; order Enterobacterales; family Erwiniaceae; genus Pantoea; species Pantoea sp. CTOTU49201. The sequence goes on along the minus strand of NZ_DAMBSA010000252.1, from coordinate 626 downwards.
AGTGCTGTTAATAAAGTAGGTGAAAGCTGAATGTCGCGATCCGCGCCGCCTAGCTCCAGCCATAAACGGCTGATGAAACCCTCTACATCGGGCCATTCGCGTAGCGGTGGAATGGTCATAGAGAATTCCTGCAGGCGATAGAGCAAATCTTCGCGAAATTCGCCTTCGGCGACGCGTTGTGCCAAATCGCGGTGCGTGGCGCTGATCACCGCAAAATTCACCGGCCAGCTGCGGCTGGAGCCGAGCGGCGCCACCTCTTTCTCCTGCAACACGCGTAGCAAGCGGGTTTGCAGCGCCAGCGGCATATCGCCGATTTCATCGAGGAACAGCACGCCGCCATCCGCTTCACGGATTTTACCGATATAGCCATTCTTGCTCGCACCGGTGAACGCGCCGGGTTGATAGCCAAACAGCTCAGATTCAATCAACGCTTCGGGGATAGCCGCGCAGTTAATGGCAACGAATTTACCTTCGCGCCAGCGGCTCTGCTGATGCAGTGCGCGACTGACATACTCTTTGCCGCTGCCGGTTTCGCCGTGAATGCACAGTGAAACGCCGGCATTGAGCAGCCGCACCATCTTTTCGCCATCGCGGCCCAGCGAGAAGGGCAGATCGCTGGCGGGCTC
>NZ_DAMBSA010000251.1:0-7038 GCF_032054795.1 Pantoea sp. CTOTU49201 | reverse complement strand
AGCACGCCTGCAAAAAATAATTTTCCACCTCACCGAAACTTTCCTCTCTGCTCCAGCGAACTGCATTACTGAGACATCCAAATCGGAACTCCCATTCATCGCAGGAGCAGAAAATGAAACGCATGAAATCCCTCGTATGTACCCTGACCATGACCGCCGCACTGGGTCTGTCCGCCTTCAACGCCGGTGCCGCACTGCCGGTAGGCGCGAAAGCACCGAACTTCGAACTGCAGGGCGCGTTAGCCGGTAAGCCATTGACCTTTTCACTGCAAAATGCCTTAAAGAAAGGCCCGGTGGTGCTCTATTTCTTCCCGGCGGCGTTCAGCGCAGGCTGCACCATTGAAGCGCACGATTTCGCTGAAGCCACCGATAGCTTCGCCAAAATGGGCGCGACTGTGGTGGGCGTAACCGCGGGTAATACCGATCAGGTTAGTGATTTCTCCAAACTGGAGTGCCGCGATAAATTCACCGTCGCCGCCGATCCAGGCGCGAAAGTGGCGGCGCAGTATCAAACCACCATGCAGATGAAAGGCAAAACGCTGTCCGATCGTACCTCTTACGTGATCGCGCCCGATGGCAACATTCTGCTGAGTTACACTGACAGAAACCCGGACACGCACATTGAAAAAGCGATGGCCGCCGTTAAGCAATACGACGCTTCTCACCCGCAAGCTAACTAAGCAAAGAGGCCAGCGATGTTAACCGCCATGCTGGCCGCCTTCATCGGCGGCATCATTCTGAACTTAATGCCCTGCGTGTTTCCGGTGATCTCGCTGAAAGCGCTCGGCTTGTTGCGCCATACCGATAACGCCGCCAGCGCGCGTCGTGAAGGAATGGGCTTTTTACTTGGCGTTGTGGTGACCATGATGGCGCTGGCGGGCATCCTGCTGGCGGCACGCGCCGGTGGCGCCGCGGTTGGCTGGGGTTTCCAGCTGCAATCGCCGCTGGTGATTGCCTTGCTGTCGCTGGTGATCCTCGCCGCCGCGCTTAATCTGCTCGGTGTGTTTGAAGTGGGCTTATCGGTACAACGCGTCGGATCGGTTGACGTTGGTCGCGGTGCCTTTACACGCTCAGCGTTGACCGGTGCGCTGGCGATTATCGTCGCCACGCCGTGCGCCGCACCTTTTATGGCGAGCGCCATCGGTTATGCATTGGTGCAGCCACCTGCCGTCGCCTTAGTGATCTTCTTTGCGCTGGCCATCGGCTTCGCCGCGCCGTTCACGCTGGTATCACTGTTCCCGGCGCTGGCTAAATTCCTGCCGCGTCCCGGCGCATGGATGGATGTATTGAAACGCGGTCTGGCGTTCCCGATGTTTGGCGCGTATGCCTGGCTGGTGTGGGTGCTGGCGCAGCAAGCGGGAAGCGCGGCGCTGGCCACCTTGCTGGCCGCTTCCGTGGTGGTCGCCTTCGCCGGCTGGTTGTACGGCATGGCGCAACATCGCCACTTTGCCGGCAAAAGTCACAAGGTGCTGTATGCCGTTACGGCGGTGCTGATCATCGCCGTCATCGGCCCGCTTCCTGGACTTATCAAACCCGGCGCAGGTCTGGCAGGCGATCAACTGACGGCGGAAGTGACCAAAGCCAAATGGACGCCGCAAGCGGTTGAAGCGCAGCGCGGCCACGGTAAAGCGATCTTTGTCGACTTCACTGCGTCCTGGTGCATCACCTGTCAGGTGAATGAGAAAACCTCGCTCTCAACCCAGGCCGTGAAAGAGGCCATCGCCAAAACCGGCACGCTGTACATGGTGGCAGATTCCACTAAATTTAATCCGGACGTGGATGACACCATGAGTGAGTTTGGTCAGGGCGGATTACCGATGTATCTGGTTTACCCTGCCGATGGCGGACCGCCGAAAGTGCTGCCGCAGGTGCTGACACCGAGTATTGTGGTGAACGCGCTGAACCAGGCGAGCAAGAAGGCGTAAGAACAACAAGGCGGATTATGCAAACAAGCGATAGCGCGCGCGAAAGTTGGCCCGCGCTAATGGAACAGGCGCAGGCGGGCGATCAGCTCGCCTACACCCGACTGCTGAAAGCGCTGGTGCCGGTGATTCGTGCGCAAACACGCAAACAGATCGCCGATAACGCACTGGTAGAAGATGTGATTCAGGATGTGCTACTGACGGTGCATCGGGTGCGTCACACCTATGATCCTGCCTACCCTTTTTTACCCTGGCTGATGGCGATTATCTCGGCGCGCGCGATTGATGCGCTGCGGCGACGTGGCCGCCATCAGCAGTGGGAAATTAACGACGACGCGATGTCGGAAGTGGCCAGTCCGCCCGACGCCCCGCAGCAGGACTCGCAGGAAGAGCTGGCCGGCTACCTGCGCCAGCTGCCCTCGCGTCAGCGCGACATTGTCGAACATGTTCATCTGCGCGAAATGAGCCTGACGGAAGCAGCCGCGCATAACAACCTGAGTGTTGCAGCGGTGAAATCGCTGTTGCACCGCGCGCTGACGAATCTGCGCCGTTTTGGAGCCAATCATGACCGATCATGACCTGTTAATTGAAAAACTCGGGCGCGAGATGCGGCCCGTTAAACCGTTGCGATCCACTGGCAGGCGTGTCTTCACCTGGCTGCTGCTGGCGTTACCTTGTGGCATCGCCGCCAGCTTTTTGGTGCAGCGCAGTTTCACCGACTGGGCGCAGCCCGGCGCGTTGCAGGCAATCTTCCAACTGGTACTGGCGTTTATCCTCGGCACGCTGGCAATCCGTAGCGCCTTCAATATGAGCATCCCCGGACGCCGCAGTATCAGCTGGAAAGCACTGCTGCCGATTGGCTTGCTGTGGCTCGGCATGAGCATCAGCCAGATTCCCGGTGAGGTGCCGATCGAACATGACAACGACAGCGCGCGCTGCTTTACCTTTCTGTTGGTGGTGAGCACGCCGATGATGGTGTTGATGATCGCCAGCTTGCGCCGCACCCGCGCACTGCATCCAGTGCGCAGTTTGGCGATGGCGGGCCTGGGCGTTTCCTGTATGGCAGTGACGCTGCTGGCGTTTTGCCATCCGGTGCATCTGCATCCGCTGGATTTTGTCATGCATCTTGCGGCGATAGTCACGATAGTGGCGATGACGGTGCTGGTGGGGAAACGTTGGGTGACGTTGCGTTAAATATGGATTAAAACGGGGGGCTGTAGAATCCTAGTGCTCGTCAGTTAAACGTGATTCGGTCGCCATGAATGGCGACCCTACAATGGATTGGCGCGTTTTTCGTAGGGTGCGCATTCATGCGCACCTGCATACGTATGCGAATTAATGCTTAACGGAGCGCCGCCAACTGCTGAACTTCCTGCCAAACCCCATCATCAACCGGAATCCCTTCAACCCGATTACGCTCACGTGTCGCGCGTTGGCGCTGACCGGGCCAGGTGACATGATTGAATCCCTCCGCAACCTCAGATCCATTCACATACTGCTGAATAGTCTCGGCCAATTGATCGCTGAAATCTCTGCCGCTGAGTTGCGCCGGGTCGAAGACCATAAAGATCTGGCTGGCTCCGGTGCAGCTACCTTGCTGGATAGTGTCAATTTCTGCGGTACAACTTCCGCCTGAAAGTAGAGCGGCCAGCGCATCCAGCAGAATCGCCAAGCCGGATCCTTTCCAGTAGCCTGTTGGCAGAATACGCATTGATTGCTCGATAGGCGCAGGATCGCTGGTCAAGTTTCCCTGCTGATCAAATCCGCCAGGATACGGCAGTTGTTCCCCGTTCAAACGCGTCACCTGCAGCTTGCCATACGAATATTGCGACATCGCCATATCCAGCACCAGCGACCCTTGTTTTCCGGGTACCGCCATCACAAACGGATTATTGCCGAGTCGGGTATTTATACCGCCCCACGCAGGCATGCAAGATTCGGTGTTGGTCCAGCAAATTGCGGCCATTCCCTGTTCTGCCGCACGCCATCCATAGGTGCCACCCCGCATCCAATGCGTTGTGTTGCGCATCGCTACCAGCCCCATGCCATGCTCACGCGCTAACTCGGTAGCCCGGTCAACGGCCAAAATAGCATTGGTAATGCCCGGCCCGCGCTGCCCATCCCACACTTCCATCACGGCCAAACTCTTGACGCGTTCCGGCACGGCGTTGGCATCAACCCAACCTTTCTTCAAATAATCGACGAAGCGTGCGACCCGATTCAGGCCATGCGACGGAATGCCGTCACAGCTGGTTTCGGTATGAATTCGCGCGCATAACGCCGCTTGTTTCGCCCCTAGCCCGGCGTTTAATAACGCTTGCTCAATCGTAGACTGCATAGTTTCAAAGGTGATGCGTGTCATGTTGCTGGTTTCCTTTAGCAGTAAGGTTTTCTGCGCGTGGATCGATGCGCTTCATGATGTCGTTTTTGCCCCATAAACTGGCCCACGGCCAGCCGGTTAGTCTTTCTGCGACCGCGCGCGTCTCTGCGGAAGCTTCGGCGGGATTTCCGCCCGCATGGCGGCGTTGAATCTCAGCAATCAGCAGCGCGTGATTGTGGCGGTTCAAACTAAAACCACGGGCGCTAAAGAGTCCGACAGTCAGGAAAATTAGCGCACCAATGCCGAATACCAGGGCGATGCCGTGAATGGCTTCGGGGGGCTGACTTACTGCGCCTTTACCCGCAAAACCATAGGATTGCAGTACCAGCCCGACGATAAATAGCGCTACCGCTTGCACAGCTTTGCGCACGAAGGTCATCACGCCAGCAAAGATGCCTTCACGACGCTGGCCAGTCAGCATTTCATCGACGTCCGGAATAAAGCTGTAGATATTCCAGCACACGTATTGGGTACCTGAACGCCCCATTCCCATAACAATCGCTGCGCCCCAAACCATCCACATCTCCGCGCTAATGCCAAACGCATAGAAGCTGATGAACAGCGCCACGCTGATGAGCATCAGGTATTGCGCCAGCTTGTAAGCCGCGCCATTACCAATGTGAATACAGAAAGGGATCCAGGCGGCGATGCAGAAGAATTGCACCACCGACATAAAGGTCATGCTGTTGGCGGCATCAATAGCGCTGTGACCCAGCACAAAAATGATGTAATACGCCAACACGGCGCCAAGCACATCAAGCGCCACATAAGCCCCGAGATACATACCAACGTGCTGACGGAAGGTGCGCACCTGGAAGGTTGAGATCAGTGAGCGGAACAGCGCTTTCATGTCACGTTTGAACTCAACCGGCGCGGGCTTTTCGGTGATCTCGATGGCGCGTTCCCAGGTAAAGAAGTAGAGCCCAAAAATTACGATGGCAAACAGCGTGGCAAAGATGACTGCCATATACAGGAACGAGGAAGAGGCGTTATCACCCAGCACGGCAATAATTGCGCCCGGCAGCCAGGCGGCAAGAATGCCGGCTCCCATTGAGAAGAACATGCGCACGCCAGTCAGACGTGAACGCACATGGAAATCGTGAGCCATTTCCGCCGCAAGCGTTTCGTAAGGCACGATGACCAGCGTGTAGCAGGCATAAAAAAGGATGTAAGTAGCGAGATAGTAAGCAAATCCCATGTCGCTGACCCACATGATGATGTAACTGAAAAACACCAGCGGTGCACCAATCAGGAAGAAAAAGCCGCGACGACCGAAACGCTGCCCAAGACGATTACGCCAGAAGTTGTCGGTTACGTAGCCCATCAGCGGATCGAAAAAAGCATCCAGCAAACGCGCAAAAGCAATCACTGCACCCGCTTCAGCCGGGCTTAATCCGCCATAGGTGGTGTAGAAATACATCAGCCACAGGCCAAGAATGGTAAAACTGCCGCCACCAAAAACATCGCCGCCGCCATAGGCCAGCATGTTTCTTAACTTGATGGGTTTCTCTTCCGAACGGTTAATCATCAGCAGCACCTTGTCAGGAGTTATGCCATAAGAATTGCCCCTTGATTAACTGCCATACAAGAATGTTTCGAAAGTTTTGTGAGGGCTGACAAAATTTCAGCGGATCGATTCGACTAAATTGTGACCGGTAAGACGTTTCTGAAATACTGATGGAAATACAGGGTAACGATGGAATGGATTCAATTTACCAACAAAAACTAATCGTAATGACTTGCTTCAGGTTGTAAATATTTCGCTTCTAAACTATACAATAATAGCAACTCAACTTTCTCTCTAACCCAAGGATCAGTATGAAAAAGTTAATGTTAGGCTTAGTCATTAGCGCTTTATCATTCAGCTCATTTGCCGCACAACTGATGACCAAGGTCGAGTTTGAAAAAGTAAAAGATCAGTATGTCGAGGTTGGCAACATTTCCACTTCAGGAGAAATGGATGCCGCCAGTGCCAAAGAAGAGCTGTCTAAAATGGCAGATGAGAAAGGGGGCGACATTTATATCGTGACCTCCGCGAATACCAATAACAAAATTTATGGTACTGCAATCGTCTACAAGAAAAAGTAATTTAAAAACTGCCTCAGCATGAATATGACTGATGCTGGGGCAGTCCTTTTCAAATGCAATAACCTTAACGTAGGGTCGCCATTCATGGCGACCGATTCATGCTTAACTGAAAAACATTAAATCATCTCTGTTTTATTAATGGTCAAGATACAAATAATGAACCCAGCTGGTCATGCGCAGCAATACTTTACGCATTACTGAAACATGCGAAAAGTGATCGGAATAAACAGCAACCTGCGCAAAAATACCATCCGGCAATGCATCGACTGCCGCATCAGGATCCAATTCAACCACTGCCAGCACGCCATCCGAACCGGGATCAATGGTTAAAGATTGCAAGGTTCCCTGAGCCTGATAAGTACCGCCCGAAACCACCGGAATAATTCTCAGCAGTTTTGCGCTGAATACTTGCCCCGGTAGCGCATTAAATACCACTTCCGCTTCATCACCGGGCGTTAAACGCAACAATGAATTTTGTCGGAATTGCGCAATAACCTGACGTTTCTGTTCAGGTATAAAAATCATCACTGGCCGCAGTGGCAATGAAGATGCGAAAGAACCGGGACGAATTAACACCTGCGTTACGTATCCATCACTCGGCGCACGAATAATCGTTTGATCAAGGTTATATTGCGCCTCAGCTAACTG
>NZ_DAMBSA010000250.1:0-7043 GCF_032054795.1 Pantoea sp. CTOTU49201 | reverse complement strand
GTGCTCGGCATCGCGTAGGGTAAAAGAGAACCACGCGCTGCTGTCAGGGAATTCGGCCAGTAAACTCACCAGCGCCTGCGCTTCAGCGAAGGACGGCAACGTTTCGCAGGCCAGCAGATCGACGCCCGCTTCCAGCAACGCCTTAACGCGCGGACGATGGAACGCTTTCATCTCCTCTTCCGGCAGCGCGTAATCACCACGATACTCCGCACCATTGGCCAGAAAAGCGCCATATGGCCCGACGGATCCGGCCACCAGCAGCGGCGCGGTGCTGGCCGAGGATGCGCGATAGTCGTCACGCGCGCGCTGTGCCAGCTGTACGCTCTGGGTGATGAGTGCCAGCGCCTGCGCTTCATCTAATCCACGCGCAGCAAAACCCTGCGGCGTGGCCTGATAGCTGGCGGTGATCGCCACATGCGCGCCAGCGGCAAAGTAGTCGTGATGCACCTGATAAATCAGCTCAGGATTTTCTACCAGCACTTTGGCCGACCACAACGCATCGGCCAGATTGCAGCCGCGCGCTTCCAGCTCGGTCGCCAGCGCACCATCGAGAATCAGCGTGTCAGTTTGGGTTAGTGCCTGCGCGATGGGATTACGCGACATCGTTGGCCTCCTCAGCCTTAAGGGATGACTTACGTCGTTGCGTGACATGGTATGCGGCATAACAGAACAGCACAAACGGAATGCCGCACCACAGCGCAATACGCTGCGACGGATCGAACGCCAGTCCGACGCACGCCAGCAGGCAAAGCAGGAAACCGAGAATCGGCGTCAGCGGATAGAGCGGCGCGCGATACGCCAGCTGTTGTAAAGTGCCGCCCGCCTGCAGATGACGGCGACGGAACACATAGTGCGAGGCGCATATGCTGAGCCACACCGCCACCACAGCAAAACCGGAAATCGCCGACAGCGCCACAAACACCGTGTCCGGCGCAATCACGCTGGAGAACAGCGCCAGCAAGCCGCCAATCATGCTCACGGTCAGCGCCAGCACCGGAATACCGCGGCGATTAACGCGCGCAAAACAGCGCGGCAGCGTCTTCTCATTGGCCAGCGACCACAACATGCGGCCAGAAGCATACAGGCCGGAGTTGGCGGCGGAGAGGATGGCGGTAAGGATCACGAAGTTGAAGATATCCGCCGCATACGGGATGCCGATCTTTTCAAACACCAGCACAAACGGGCTTTTGACGATCCCAGCCTGATCCATCGGGATCAGCGCCGCCAGCACGAATACCGTGCCGATAAAGAAGATGATCAACCGTGCAACGGTGGTACGGATCGCCAGCGGCAGCGCTTTTTGCGGCTGCTCGGTTTCACCGGCGGCGATACCGATCAATTCCGTGCCCGAGAAAGCGAAGTTGACCGCCACCATGGTCATCAGAATAGGCAGCGTGCCGTGCGGCAGCCAGCCGGAAGCGGTGAGATTGTGCAATCCCGGCGCGGCGCTGCCGTCTTTCATCGGAATAAAACCAAAGATCGCGCCTGCGCCGAGAATGATAAAGGCGATGATGGTGATCACTTTGATGATGGAGAACCAGAATTCACCTTCGGCAAAGAAGCGCGTTGAGACGATATTCAGCAGATAAATAGCGATGCAGAACACAAGACACCACACCCATACCGGCACGCTCGGGAACCAATACTGCATGCAGAATCCGGCGGCGGTCAGGCTGGAACCCAGCGCCACCGTCCAGGTGAGCCAGTAAAGCCAGGCGACGGTATAACCGGTGGCCGGGCTGAGATAGCGTGCGGCATAGACGTGGAACGCGCCGGTCTCCGGCATCGCCACAGCCAATTCGCCGAGACAGACCATCACCAGCCACACCACCAGCGCACCAATCAGATAGGCCAGCAACGTACCGGCTGCGCCGGTGGTGGAGATGATGTAGCCGGTATTGAAGAACAGCCCGGTTCCGATCACACCGCCCAGCGACAGCATCACCAGATGCCGTACTTTCATGGTGCGCTTAAAATTTTCCTGCGGAGGCGTATCCTGAGTTTGCATCATATTTATCCGTATGGACGTCTGAACATCTATATGGACACAGGGTTATACGCGTCAGCGTGCGGATTTGCAACGGGGCAGAAGGTAAGGATTAAGTGAGGATTTGCGGCCCCGCGATGACGGGGCGCAAGATCAGGCGCCGAATACGCCTTGCAGATAACGCTCAAGCGCAACGCGCGAGCTGAAGCCGTGCGGAATACCGTAATGCTCCTGCGAATCGCCCATTAAATAGAGTGGAAATTGCGTGTAGTGATCGCAGGTTTTCATCTCTGAGGCTGGTTCAGCAAAGCTCTGGCTTTTCTCTTTCAGCGTCGGGTGAATGATTAAGGCGGTCCGTCCCATACGCGCTTCGCGATTGACGTACACATAGTTATCGCCGCGACGATAACCGTAAATTTTTGGCGTTTGGGTATCCATTTCGAAGCCCACTTTCTCAAGTACGCGCGCTACCTCATCTGGTCGTAAATACATGCTTGCTCCTCTCTTCACACAGCCCCGCAACCTTACAGCAGCAGGATGGCATGGGCATTCGGAATTTTCCCTAAAGCCTGGCACATCCCTGCGTTTAATCACGCTTCGTCTACACTGAGTATTACGTTTTAAATCAAAGGGAGCTAAAAAATGTTTAATCGAAGCGCAAAAAACGATGACATTGATATTAATCAGGATGTAAACGAACTGGCCGATTCGCTAGAGGCGTTACTTAAATCTTATGGCAGTGAAGCTAAAGATGAGGTTGATAATGCACGCAGCCAGGCGCAGGCGCTGCTGAAGCAGACGCGTGCCAAACTGAGCGGCGGACAGAGTCGCGTATCGCAAGCGGCGCGTGACGCCGGTACGCAGGTTGATGCCTATGTACACGACAAGCCGTGGCACGGCGTCGGCGTGGGTGCGGCAATCGGTTTAGTGCTAGGTGCGCTGCTGGTGTCTTCACGCCGATAAGCCTGAAAGTAGACTCAATAAGCCTCGCTGATGCGGGGCTTTTTTGTGGGCGCGAGATAGTGCGATATGACCCTCATTCGCTTTACAAAAAATTTTTCCGGTCTGGAAGGCGCATGATCTCTGGGCTTAGCGATTATCCGAAGATCAAAATAACAAAACCCTATATCTGGTGGGCTTGACCCTTTTAATCACTACATCTAGTATTCAACCCATCAACCAGCTACCAAATGTCGTCAAGGACGAAGTTCGATGCAAACAGGAATTTGCTTCGTATCTCGCAATCTGACCGCAATCAAAGGGAAATACGAATCATGCGCATTATTATTTACACCAAAGACAACTGTGTCCAGTGCAATGCGACAAAAAATGCCATGGACCGCAAAGGTATCGACTATCAGCTGATCAACCTTGATACCCAACCCGAAGCCATCGACAACCTCAAATCTCTCGGCTATCGCCAGGTGCCGGTGGTGATGACGCAAGACGATCACTGGAGTGGCTTCCGTCCCGACAAAATTGCCAGCCTGCGCCAGCTCGCGGCCGTCGGGGGATAAGCCATGTTTCCACTGGTCTATTTCTCTAGCCAGTCGGAAAACACGCACCGATTCATCACGCGTCTTGGGCTGCCTGCCCGCCGTATTCCGGTTGATGGCACGCAGCGCCTGCATATCGAGCAGCCCTACATTTTAGTGGTGCCGAGCTACGGCGGCGGCAGTTCGCGCGGAGCCGTGCCGAGACAAGTGATTCAATTCCTCAATGATGATGCCAACCGACGCGGGATTCGCGGGGTGATTGCTGCCGGTAACCGCAACTTCGGTGAAGGTTATTGCCTGGCGGGCGACATCATTGCGCAGAAATGTCAGGTTCCCTATCTCTACCGCTTTGAGCTGATGGGAACCCCCGACGATATCGCTAATGTAAAAGCGGGAGTGACCCAATTTTGGCAACGACAGACACCCTAAACAGCTCGCTAACGGATTACCACGCGCTTAACGCGATGCTGAACCTGTATGACGCCGATGGCCGCATCCAGTTCAGCAAAGATCACGAAGCGACGCGTCAGTTCTTCCTGCAGCATGTGCAACCCAATACCGTGCAGTTTGCCTCTGCGGGCGAACGCCTGCGCTATCTGGTGGCAGAAGGCTACTACGAAGCCGAAGTGCTGAATCAGTACGATTTCGCTTTCCTGTGCCAGCTGCACAATGAAGCCGATGCGGCAGGTTTCACTTTTCACACCTTCCTCGGTGCATGGAAGTTTTACACCAGCTATACGCTGAAAACTTTCGACGGCAAACGCTATCTGGAAACTTTCGAACAGCGCGCCTGCATGGTGGCGCTGACGCTGGCACGCGGCAATGAAACCTTAGCGCGCGAGCTGCTGGCGGAGATGCTGAGCGGTCGCTTCCAGCCGGCTACGCCAACCTTCCTTAACTGCGGTAAGCAGCAGCGCGGCGAGCTGGTCTCCTGCTTCCTGCTGCGCATCGAAGACAACATGGAATCGATTGGTCGCGCGGTGAACTCGGCGTTGCAGCTGTCGAAACGCGGCGGCGGCGTAGCGTTCCTGCTCTCTAACCTGCGTGAATCAGGTGCGCCGATTAAGCGCATTGAGAACCAGTCATCGGGCGTGATTCCGGTGATGAAAATGCTGGAAGATGCGTTTTCCTACGCCAACCAGCTTGGTGCGCGTCAGGGCGCAGGCGCGGTGTGGCTGAATGCGCATCACCCGGATATTTTCCGTTTTCTCGATACCAAACGCGAAAATGCCGACGAGAAGATCCGCATCAAAACGCTGTCGCTCGGCGTGGTGATCCCGGATATCACCTTCCAGCTGGCGAAAGAGAATCGCGATATGGCGCTGTTCTCGCCGTACGATGTCGAGCGCATCTACGGCAAAGCCTTTGGTGATATCAGCATCAGCGAGCATTACGACGAGATGCTGGCGGATGATCGCATCACCAAAACCTACATCAAGCCGCGTGATTTCTTCCAGACGCTGGCAGAGATTCAGTTTGAGTCGGGCTATCCGTACATCATGTTCGAAGACAGCGTGAACCGCAGTAACCCGATTGCCGGTCGCATTAACATGAGTAATCTCTGTTCCGAGATTTTGCAGGTTAATAGCGCCAGCGAGTTCTATGACGATCTTAGCTACCGTCGCGTCGGCAAAGATATCTCCTGCAACCTCGGCTCGCTCAACATTGCCCATGCGATGGATTCACGCAATCTGGCGCAAACCGTGGAAACCGCCGTGCGTGCGCTGACCGCCGTTTCTGAGATGAGTGAGATTAATTCTGTGCCGTCGGTGGCGGAAGGCAATCGCCGCTCGCACGCGATTGGTTTGGGTCAGATGAACCTGCACGGTTATCTGGCGCGCGAAGGCATGGCGTACGGTTCAGAAGAAGCGCTGGATTTCACCAATCTCTACTTCTATTGCGTCACCTATCACGCCGTGCGCACCTCGAATCTGCTGGCGCAGGAGCATCAGAAGAGTTTTGACGGTTTCGCCGAATCAAAATACGCCAGCGGCAGTTACTTCGATAAATATGTCGAACAGCGCTGGCTGCCGCGCACCGCGCGCGTGGCAAAACTGTTTGCCGATGCCGGACTGGCTCTGCCAACGCAGGCCGACTGGCAAGCGCTGCGTGCAGCGGTGATTCAGCATGGATTGTACAACCAGAACCTGCAGGCGATTCCGCCAACCGGTTCGATCTCGTACATCAACCATGCGACCTCCAGCATTCACCCGATTGTGTCGCGCATTGAGATCCGTAAAGAGGGCAAAACTGGCCGCGTCTATTATCCGGCTCCGTTTATGACCAACGACAATCTCGACCTTTATCAGGATGCGTACTCGATTGGGCCGGAAGCGATTATTGATACCTACGCCGAAGCCACGCAGCACGTCGATCAAGGCTTGTCGCTGACGCTGTTCTTCCGCGACGACGTCACCACGCGCGATATCAACAAAGCGCAAATCTACGCGTGGAAGAAAGGCATCAAAACGCTCTATTACATTCGTCTGCGCCAGATGGCGCTTCAAGGCACCGAGGTGCAGGGCTGCGTCTCCTGCTCACTGTGATGAAAACTATGCAGCTAAAACAAATTCAAGCGATTAACTGGAACCGCATCCAGGACGAGAAAGACCTCGAAGTGTGGAACCGTTTGACCAGCAACTTCTGGCTACCGGAAAAAGTGCCGCTCTCCAACGATCTGCCGGCGTGGCAGTCGCTGGACCACCAGCAACAGCAGCTGACGATTCGGGTGTTTACCGGCTTAACGCTGCTCGACACCATCCAGAACGTGATTGGTGCGCCGGGTCTGATGGAAGATGCGATTACACCGCATGAAGAAGCCGTGCTGTCGAACGTCTCCTTTATGGAGGCGGTGCATGCGCGTTCGTACAGTTCGATTTTCTCCACGCTGTGTAACACCGCAGATGTCGATGTGGCTTATCGCTGGAGTGAAGAGAATGAAGCGCTGCAGAACAAGGCGAAGATTGTGCTGGAGCACTATCGCGCCGAGGATCCGCTGAAGAAGAAAATCGCCAGCGTGTTCCTTGAATCGTTCCTGTTCTACTCCGGTTTCTGGCTGCCGATGTATTGGTCAAGCCGTGGCAAGCTGACCAACACCGCTGACCTGATTCGTCTGATCATTCGTGACGAAGCGGTTCACGGATACTACATCGGCTATAAGTACCAAAAAGCGCTGGAAAACGTTGATGCTGGTCGCCGCGAAGAGTTGCAACAGTTCGCGATTGATTTGCTGCTGGCGCTGTACGAAAACGAAGTGGTGTATACCGAAGCGTTGTACGCCGAAGTCGGCTGGGCTGAAGAGGTTAAAACCTTCCTGCACTACAACGCCAATAAAGCGCTGATGAACCTCGGCTACGAAGCGCTGTTCCCGGCGGAATTGACCGCAGTGAACCCGGCAATCTTGTCTGCGCTGTCGCCTAACGCCGATGAAAACCACGACTTCTTCTCCGGCTCCGGTTCCTCATACGTTATGGGCAAAGCCGTAGAAACCGAAGACGAGGACTGGAATTTTTAATATTAAAAACCGGTGCGCATTAATGCGCACCCTACGTCGTAGGGTC